>CAYLSS010000512.1:0-4337 GCA_964385765.1 uncultured Solibacteraceae bacterium | reverse complement strand
CCACGATATAACCCATCGTGAAGAACACGCCAAGCAGCACTACCACGATGAAAAAGACACTGAGCAACTGCTTGTTACCCAGTACAAGTTCGAATTCGCCTTCGTCGTTCTTCGGCATTACTGAACCAGGATTTTACTCCGATTCCTCTCCCTTACCTTCGTCAGATGACGTGATTTCTTTAGCTTCCGGTGGCACACCACGATGAGCCAGCCGGTCCAAGACGCTCTTGAACGCCGACATTATGTCGATCGGCACCGGGAAAACAATTGTCGAGTTCTTTTCCGAACCGACCTCGATGAGCGTCTGCAGATACCGGAGTTGAAGCGCAATCGGCTGCTTTTCGATCAGCTCTGCCGCCTGGGTGAGCTTGGCGGCGGCGGTGAACTCGCCTTCGGCATGAATGATCTTCGCACGCCGCTCGCGCTCGGCTTCCGCCTGGCGGGCAATGGCGCGGATCATCATGTCCGGCAGATCGACATTCTTCACCTCCACCATGGCCACCTTCACGCCCCACGGATCGGTATGCTTGTCCAGCACACTCTGAAGCCGCAAATTCAGTTGCTCGCGCTCTCCCAGCAATTGATCCAGCTCGACCTCGCCAAGCACGCTCCTCAGTGTCGTCTGCGACAATTGCGACGTAGCGTACAGGTAATTCTGTACCTCGAGAATCGCCTTCTGCGGATCGATGACCCGGAAATAGACGACCGCGTTCACCTTTACCGACACGTTATCGCGGGTCACGACATCCTGGGGCGGAACATCCATCGTTTCTATCCGTAAGGAAACCTTCACGATCCGGTCAATGGGAGCAAACACCAGAACGATGCCCGGTCCTTTTGGCTTGTCCAGGACCCGACCCAACCGGAAAATGACCCCACGTTCGTATTCAGCGAGGATCTTAATGGCCGACAGCAGATACAGAACGATAATGACAACCGCAACGAGTGGAATGTTAAACACTGGAGTCCTCCTCCTGATCGACGGGCTCCACTGTAAGCTTGAGCCCGTCGACCGTCCTGACCTTTACTCGGGCGCCTGCCGCGACCGGCTTCGTCGCGACGGCATCCCAAAACTCTCCATGCACGAAGACACTGCCAGTCGGCGACAACTCCGTATGCGCGGAGCCTTCGCTACCCACCAGGCCATCGCTTCCGGTAACCACCTTATTCCTTCGCGCCTGAACAATCAAACTCACCAGGAACACCGTAATCAGCGCGAATGGCAGGCTTACGGCGATCGCGGTGCTCCATCGGATCTGTAATGCCGGGGGCCCCTCCACCAGGAGAACCGAACCCAGGACCATCGCCACGGCGCCACCCGTGGCCAGTATTCCGTGGGACGCGATACTGGCTTCTAGGATGAACAGCACCACCGCCAGTATCAGCAGCGCCACGCCCAGCCAGTTGATGGGCAGCACCGCCAGAGCCGACAACCCCAGGAGCGCCAGGATCGCGCCTCCCACGCCCGGCACAATCAAACCCGGCGAGGAGAACTCGACGTACACTCCCAGGGCGCCCAGCACGAGGAGAACAAGCGCCAGGTTCGGATCCGCAATGGCCGACATGAACTCCTCGCGCAGTGACTTATCGTACTCGGTCACCTCGGGGTCGGTAAGGGCAAGCGTCATCTTTTCACCGTCAAAACGGGTGATCTCGCGGCCATCGATCTCCGAAAACAGCTCCGCCTCGCTCTGGGCAATCAACTCGATCAGGTTGTTTTCGAGAGCTTCGGTCTCCGTGAACGCCTTCGCCTCGAGAACCGCCTTCTCCGCAAGCTCCGTATTCCGACCACGCTTATCAACAATGCTTCGAATTGCCGCGGCGGCGTCGTTTTCCACCTTGCGTCGCATCACCGGATCCATTTCCTGGCCCATTAGGACCGGTGATGCGACCCCCGTTCTCGTACCCGGCGCCATGGCGGCGAGATCGCCCGCCTGCAGAATGAAGAATCCAGCCGAAGCCGCTCTCCCGCCACTAGGCGTGACATACGTAATAACTGGAACCTCGGACGAAACCAGCCTTTCAGTGATTTCTCGGGTCGACTCCAGCAGACCGCCGGGCGTGTTCAAACGGATCAGGATCGCCGCAGCGCCCTCTGCTTCGGCCTCCGCAACCGCATGATTCACGATCTCGGTCGTGATAGGGTGGATGACGTTGTCGATCGTTATGACTACCACGCGCGACGCAGCGCTAGCATGACTGGCGGCTGTAAGGCAGAACAGCAGAAAGAATAGGTGTCGCACGTCGATATCCCAACTATATCACCGAGGGGTAAACTTGGCTTGCGAGGAGGGTTCATTAGGCAGAAGTAGTGTCTCTGGAACCAGATGCAAGCCGCGCTCGCAGAGCCCCTGCTTCTGAATCCGCAACCTGCGTAAAGGAACGGAAACAAACTTGTAGTGAAGAAGTGCCGTTTGGCGCTCTACGGGTTATGAGCCTCGTTGGCTCTCGCTTCGCCAACAGGGGCTTTGGGGTTATTAGGGGTGAAGCCAAGCGAAGCCTCAGCATTGTTGTCCTCGTACTTCGATACGTGGTACTCGTCGCTGGTCCGGTATGCCTACGTGATGACCGGCAGTCTCCAACCCTCTGAAGATCTCGTCCAGGACGTGTTCCTCCGCCTCTATGGCGAGCTTCGGTCCGGCAAGTCGATCGAGAATCCTCGTGCCTGGATGTTCTGTGTCCTCCGGCACGAGATTGGCCGTGAGCACTCGCGCAGGGCTTCCGAAGTGGTGGACGAGGCCTTGGCGATCGAACATTCCGACTTGCTCTCACAGGCCGACGCCCCCTTCGACATCGACAAGCAGTTGGAACTCGACGAGGTGTCCAATCTCATGGTCCTGCTCACTCCAAGAGAGCAGGAGGTTCTATTGCTCCGCATGGCCTCGCTCAAGTATCGCGAGATTGCGGAGAGGCTGGACATTAGCTCGAGCGCGGTCAACGCGCTGCTCGCTCGGGCGATCAAGAAGCTCCGGAAGGCAACTCAAAAACGGGGCTGGAGCCAATCGACTGATGCGTTGGAACGTATTCCGAAAACACTGCAGTGACGAGACGCTGCTCGCACTGGTTGATGGCGAACTTCCTCGCCTTGGCGAATGGGGCGCCCGCCGGCATCTGAAGGTGTGCTGGCGCTGCCGTACGCGTCTCGCCGAGATCGAGCAGCAGGTGCAGGATTTCACCCGCGCTTTCGGCGAACAGAGTTTTCCGGGACCGGATCAGATTTTGAAAGCGCGGGATCGATTCCTGGAACGCTCGCTGGAGTACGAACGAAGCGCGCCAGCTCCCAGATTCGAGTCGGCGACTCGTTCCCGGCCCCGGAAGACAATGGCGCTCGCCGCGGCAGGGGTCTTGGCCACATCGTTGCTGGCGGTATTTTTGCTGGCCTGGGATTCACGACCGGCAGTCGAGGAGCCAACCAGCGCCCTCGCTGTTGAGGAGTGGATTTCTCGGTCCGGCGAACTCGAAGCGCGCGAATCGGCGGTCCCGCTGCACCAGAAGTTTCACGTCGAGGTTGTGGAGTCCAAACCCGGCGAAAAACGCCTCACCGGACAACTGAGCATCTGGTCGCTTCCTGAATCTGGGAAGTTCGTCTCCGTGTACGAAAGCGAAGACGGTGCTATCCGGCATGCGCTGTTTCGTCCCACTTTGGATCACGGCTATGTTTATCGGGGCGGCCGCGACTTCGTCCCCCTGACGCCGGAGGAAAACACACCGGTGTCGCTGCTTTCGATGGCGGCCTCGAGTCTCGAAATCGACCGCCTCGAACAGGACTTTCTGCGCTGGCTCGAAGCGCGCCAATGGCGCCCCGTCGCACTCTCAGAGCAGTTGAGCGAATTCTCGAGCGGCGATGGCATCCAAATGAGAATCCGACGGCTGGGCGAAAGCGCTGTCGAGCTCTCGGCCACGCGAATCGCCGACGGGCGCCGGGTCGTCCTCCTCATGGAAATTGATGGCCAGACATACCGGCCGCGCCTGGAACGTCTTCGTTTCGAGTCTCCCGGGAGCGTGGTCGAGCTCCGCCTCGCTCTGGCCGAGTCCAGTGTCTGGTCACATGAACAGGCTTCGGAATTCTTCTTGCCCGCCAGGCTGGAGCGCGAAGTCTTCGGCGGACGCATCCGCCTGCCCGAACAGCCGCCGTTGCTCGCCGGCAAGAGCGCGGTGGAACCCGAACGCCGCCGCCCCACCGACGCCGAACTCCTTGCCGCCGAGATTGAGGTGCGCTTCGCGATTCACCGGGCCGGCCATTGCGCGAGCGGCTCGGTCGAGGTGTCGCGGCATGACGGTGCATATGTCAAGGTCGTCGCTCTCGGCTTGTCCGAGCAGCGTCGCGATCAGCTCAC
>CAYLSS010000511.1:0-4346 GCA_964385765.1 uncultured Solibacteraceae bacterium | reverse complement strand
CGAGGAGACTCTCGCCGCCTTCGACGATCTGATTCGTGCCGGGAAGGTACGCTACATCGGCTGTTCCAACTACTCGGGCTGGCATCTCTTGAAAGCGCTCGGCATCTCTGACCGTCTTGGGGTCGCGCGCTACATTTCGCAGCAGATCAACTACTCGCTGATCGCCCGCGATGCGGAACAGGAACTGGTTCCGGCGGGATTGGACCAGAAGGTCGGGATCATGGTTTGGAGTCCTTTGCAGGGCGGTCTCCTGTCAGGGAAGTTTCGCAGAGGGCAGGAGAAGCCGGCGGAATCTCGGTTGAGTACTTTGGACGCGCCCGGAACCATCGACGAGGAGCGGCTCTACAGGATCGTCGACGTGTTGGAGGAGATCGCCAACCACCGCGGAGTTTCCGTTGCACAGGTGGCACTCAACTGGTTGGCGCGCAAGCCCGGGGTCGATACCGTGGTGATCGGTGCGCGCAACGAGGAGCAACTGGCGGACAATCTCGCCGCGGCCACCTGGACGCTCACCGGGGAAGAAGTGGAACGGCTCGACGATGCCAGCGCCGTGCCGCTCAACTATCCGTACTGGCACCAGCAGAAGTTCGCCGGCGACCGCAACCCAGCCCTAAAGCACGTCCGTTGAACGTCCGCGGGCGAGTCCGCTCAGAATCGCTCCCAGTGCAGGACCCGTGACAACGGTTTCGTCTCAAGCCTGGTTCTTCCGCCGCATATCTGATCGGCACGAGGCTGATGAGTTTGTCGGCGCCTCAGCCGGTGCCGGCGCGAATCACATCCACGCCACGGGCGGCAAGCTCATCGAGCAACCGGGCCACCGCGGCGGTTGGTTCGCGGTCGCCCGGCACGACGATCGCCCACTCCAGGTCTTCGCGAAACTCACGTGTGCTGATTCGCCAGGCAGCGAGGGCCGGCGGTGTGGTTTGTCCGATCTCGATCAGCGACCAATGCCGCACCAGATCCAGAGCGGTCGCACGATCCGGGCGTGGACCGCGGACGATGAAGTGGTTATCCCCGTGAACCAGGATGCCGACCATGTTTTTGCGCTTCGGGGCGGACCGCGCCGGTGGACCTGGGTTCGTATTCGCATAGCGGATCGGTGGCCACCGGATTTCCGGTGGCCGAGTAGGCGCGGGCGCGGGAGCCGCCACACAGAGCCTTGTATTCGCAGAGTCCGCAGCGGTCCTCGAGCTGTTCCGGATCATGCAGCGACTGGAAGAGAGGTGCATTGCGGTAGACATCGGCCAACCGCTGCCGGCGAACGTTGCCGGCTGGAAGCGGCAAGAAGCCGGCCGGGCAAATATCGCCCGTGTGCGACACGAACACGATGCCATGCCCGTCGCGGATGCCGAAGCCGCGTTGGATCCCGCTCTGCCTGATCTGCTCGCCGGTCATCCCCTCGGCACGCATCTTCTCGAGAGCCACCCGCCGATAAGAGGGCGCCTCGGTGGTGGCGACGATGAACGGCGCCGTCCGCGAGATCTCAAAGATCCAGGCCATCAACTCCTCCGCTTCGGCGGCCGAAAGCGGCTGCAGCACAGTCCCCCGGCCGACGGAGATCAGAAAGAACGTCGCCCATCGAGTAACGGCGTGAGGCTTCAGCAACTCGTAGACGGCGGGAATGTCATCCGCTGTCTCAGCCGATGCCAGCGTATTCACCTGGAGAGGCATCTCCAACTCCTCGGCCCAGCGGATCGCCTGCATGGTTCGATCGAACGTGCCGGGAATACCGCGGATGGCGTCGTGGCGCTCGGCGCTCGATCCATCCAGGCTCAGCCCGAGCCCTTCCACCGCATGATCCTTCAGCCTGGATAGCACGTCGCGGGTGAGCGCCTCCGTGGCTGCCGGAGTGATCGAGACGGAAATCCCGAGTTCGTGAGCCTTGTCGATCAGATCGAAAACGTCGCGCCGGGCCAGCGGATCGCCTCCGGTGAGGATCAGGTTCGGCAAGGGGTCGCCAAAGTCGAGGATCTGATGGAGCAGATCGACACCCTGATCGAAGCTGAGCTGGGCGGGATGCGCCTCCGGCTGGGCTTCCGCCCGGCAATGCCGGCAGGCCAGCGCGCAGGCTTGCGTCATCTCCCAATAGATATTCAACGGCGTCCGCGAGTAATCGCGCGGTGCATGATGGCGCGATGCGGCATGTGGATGAAGCCCAGCCATACCTCCACTCTAGCGCGGCTGGAGGCTCCGGAAAGAAGACGGTACGCAGCCTGGCTACCCGACCTGGTCACAGAGGACTATCCCCATTGGCGTATTCCTCAGATTTCAACCCGGCCTACGAGAAAAAGTACCGGCCTATCAGACTACAAACTCTTAGACAGCAACCCCGAAGATTAGCGGACGAGCGTCGGTCGCGACCCGGGTCGACGGGACCTGTCTGTTCCTTCCACGGATCGAGCCGCTGCGCCTTGCCGGCGAATCCGGGGCACCGTCGAGTGCCAAGAGCAACGGAGAAATCTAATCCATGACTTATCGTTCACGTTCTGGCCCACTGTGGCTACTTCTGCTCTTCGTTTCCCTGACTGCGCCGTTATCGGCCACAACCATCTACGTTGATTGGGCGGACTGGCAGGCTGGCGTCAGCAGCTTCGAAGCAGTCGATTTCGAAGGCCTGACCACCGACTACGCTTCGTACCCCACCGGACTCACCCAGGGCAATGCCCAGTTCACCGGCGAGGTACCGGATGGCAGCGGCCAATTGTGGGTTATTGATCCGGTGGCGCATCCCTCCCATGATTTCGGCACGGGCGCGGTTCTGAAAGGGCCGGTCTATTCTTCCGCTGAGCCGGGTCGGGAGATCAAGGTGAGCCTGCCGGCGGACACAACCGCATTTGCCCTCGAGCTCATGACTGTGGGCAGTTCGCCCGAGACATTTACCGTGATGCTCTCCACCGGCGAGAGCTGGAACGATGTGCTCACCGCTACCGGAATGACACCGCAATTTTTCGGCATATCGACCGATGTGCCCTTCGCCGAGGTACATCTGCTTCTCAGCACAGGCGTTAACAGCCTGACATTTCCTGTTATCGACAACATTGCTTACGGAATTACCGGCGTTGGCGGCGCGGGCGACCCGCTGGAAGGAGGAGCGGAAACTCCGGAGGCAGCTACATTGCTGCTGATCGGGACGGGGTTGCTCCTTATCTGGCGCATGGCGAAGCGGGAGTCAAGGCGGAATCCGGCAACAGCTTAGCTCTCTTCCCGTTCGTGCAGTCATCGGTCGGCGGGACCTGAGCGCCGCCGGCCGATCCTAATCCGGATTACCACCCACGATGGGGACTTGAATCACAGTCACTGTATCCGCCTCCAGGGCTTCTCGCAATGCCGGCTCGATGGCTTCGGGACGGTCAGCCCGAATACCCCGCGCGCCCAGTGAATCGGCCAACCGGTCGAGGGCGATGGCCCCGAGCCCTGAAGCGATACTCTCTCCGTACTTCTTCAGTTGTCCGGCCCGAGTGATGCCCCAGCCCTGGTCATCGGCCACAACAGCCACGAAGGGGAGGCGCTGACGGATCGCGCATTCGAGCTCGGCGACATTAAAGGTGAAGGCGCCGTCTCCCGAAAGCAGGATCACCGGACGACGCGGATAGCTGAGCCGCGCCGCCATGGCGCCGCCAATGCCGTAACCCACCACGCCCGAGCGGCCGCAGGTAAGCCAGTGGCCGGGGTAGTGGTCGGCGAGCAGGTGGTGAGCCCACTGTCCGATGCTGCCCCCGTCAATCGCAAGAACCGTTTCGCTGGTCATCACCTGCCGCAGCGCGTTAGTGATATGGAGGGCGTGTGTTCCTTCGCGGGACTGCTGCTCGGCCTTTTGGCGGATTGAGCGGCGAAAGCGGTCGCGAATACTCCAAGCTTTGGTCAGCCAGAGGTCATAGCGCTTTCCGCTGGTCGAATCATGATCTCGAGCCACGTCCTTCCAGCCGCGGACCCGGCGGAGCACACGAGCGCGCTGGCGATGATCGCGCGACTGCAAGAAGCCGATGCGGTAGTCCGGAACGGCGCCGGCCAGGATGATGCAATCCGCTTCGGCAAGCAAATCCGGAGAGCCAGTCATCGCGCCCACGCAGCCGATGAAGTTCTCCGACGGCTGGTCGATGCAGCCGCGGTCCCAGACTGGAACGACAATCGGGATGGCGAATGCCTCCGCGAAGTGAAGCATATCGGCCGCTTCGCCGGCGTAGTACAGCCCGCTTCCGGCTACGATCACCGGCCGTTCCGATGCGCGGAGAGCCGGCGTGATCTCCTCGCCCGGTCCCGCGACGATGGCGGTCGACGGCACGTGCTCGAGCAACGAGTCTTCGTCCACCTCGGCCGTCTGGATGTCCATGGGAAAGGTGATGTGC
>CAYLSS010000510.1:0-4354 GCA_964385765.1 uncultured Solibacteraceae bacterium | reverse complement strand
GAGGAAGACGCGGACACCGCAGTTCACCGGAATCCGCGCTTCGAGATACACGCGATGCCACGTGGTCGAGGAAGCGCCACTATCGAGTTCAGCCCTGTTGGATGCGCGTCCGATTTTGGCGAACGATCGCAGCGACAGCTTGCGAAGCGCCGCGCTGCCCTGCGCCGTGGGATAGTGTGGCGGCAGCGTGATGCCGTTCAGAAACGGTCCGCCGGTGTGGCCGCGGAGCGGATAGAGGCCACCGGAGGGCAGCAGTTCGTCGCTCTCGGCGATGCGGTAGGCGGGCGCTTCCGGGACTCCGGCCAGCATCACCGCGGCGGTCGTGTCGTCGAGCCAGGCAAGGCTGTACGGCCGCTCCGAGCCGGCAAGAACGATCGGTTCACCGAAGCGCGAACCGGGTTCCAGCAGTCGCAGCACTCCCTGACCACCGGCGCGCCAGCTCAGCAACGCGAGCTTTCCATCGGGACTCGCCGCGATGGCAACCGGTGTCTCGTCATCCGGACCGGCAGCGGCGATGTCGCGGAGCGTGGGCGGATCGGCGTCTTCAACGCAGCGGCGGAACACTTCCTCGGCGGACGGAGCAGCGGGGCGGTCCGGTAACGGTTCGCCGGAGAGCAGGCCGAGCCGGCGGTTCGTTCGGTCGAGCACCCAGACACCGCCCTCGGGGCGCGCGGCGAGACGGAAGGCGTCGAAACCAGCGAGCGACACGGCCACCGCGCTCCAGCGGCCGCGCCGGTCGATGAGCTCGACACGCCCGGCGACCGCAGCATACAGAATGCCGTCGAAGCCCATGGCGAGATCTGTGGGCGTCTCGTTCTCTCCGAATGCGGCGATCTCGGTCGGCTCATCGAGCGTGCCGGCCATAGCCATCACGCTCGGGGCAGCGTCGTCCCAGAACGCGCGGCTGCCGAACGCGTCGATGGCCTGCGGGATGAGCGCGAGCAGTGCATCGGGGTCGTCGACGAGGTTGAACTCGGCGGCGTCGCGAACTTCGGCTAGCGTGAGGCTGCGACGGGACGTATCGTAGCGAACGACGGCCGCGTCCTCGATGCGCCAGTCAGACTCATCGGCGAGCATCCAGAATCGCTGTCCATTGGCGTCCATCAGCACACCTCCGGGACGATGGGAATCGCGATGCCGCCTTCGCCGCGGTCAGCGGGCGTGGCAGTCAGGAAGTCGGCCGGGTCATCGGTGGGGGAGCCTTCTTCCACCAGGACACCCATCAGCTCGGGAAGCTGCCACTCATCGAGGGCGATCTCCGTGGCAGCGCAATCGCTGCGGGTGACGACGCGCCACTCGCCGTCACGTATCTCGAAGAGGTTGACGCCGTGCACCTCGCGCACTCCGGCGGTCCGGGCGACGGCGCCTTCGAGCTCACGATCGCGCACGCTCCGGCCGAGCGGCCAACCCGTGGCCTCGTGGCCGCCCGGGACCAGCGGCCACAGAAAGCTCCGCAAGGCGTCGCGCACGGCGATGAAGGTAGCTTCGCGGTCGAAGCCCTCGCGCAGCGTGATGCCGACGCTGACCGCGAGCGGGATGTACTCGGGTCCGATCACGTACATTTCGGTGGCGAGCGGGCGGCGCGGGTCGAGGTAGCCATGCACGGCTTCGATGAGCGGGCGGTCCGGCCGCGGATTGGGCGTCTGCCGCGTTTCCTTCTGCGGAAGCGCCATCACGGAGATGACCCCGGGGAGATCGAAGAGCCTCTGGTGCGGGCGGAACCGCGGCATCACCTCGACGCGGCCAAGCCGGACGCCCGGCGTTTCAGCGGCGAGCGTGCGGTAGTCGTCCGCGGTGACGGCGCGCTCGCGGCGGCGGAGCATCGCGGGAATGCGCGCCTCGGCCTGTTCGAGCGTCTCCGCCGCCACGCCACCTTCCGTCTTGAGCGGCTGCTCGACGCGGAGCTTCACGGCGACGCGCGGACCCTCCACGCTGAATGCATCAATCTCGGCAAGCGAGCCCGCCGGCAGATTCCCTTGCGCGCCACCACCGTGGCGCATGAGCGCGATTCGCACGCGGCTGCCGGCATCGGGAATGCGGCCGCGCACACCGTCGCCGAAGCGCAGCGTGCCGGCCTCGCTGTCGAGTTGGAAGACCGAGCTGTCACGTCCGGCGGTGGGGAGTTCGTCGATGGCGGTCCACGGGCGGTATCCGCGTCCCGCCTCCTCCACTTCGATCCGCAGCGTCTCCGCCTCCACCGACTGTCCGGGGAGTGGAATCTCCTGATCAGCCGAGCCATCACTCTGGCCGGCGGTGCGGCCAATGATGGTTTCGCGCTGATCGATCTCGACGGCATTGATGCCGGCCCAGCTCAGCGAGAGACGCTGGAGGTCGTCCTCGGTCGAGCGGAGACGGAGCCATGCGACCAGGCGCGCAGCCTGCTCGGGATCGTCGATGCGCGGCGGTGAGTCGCCGATACCGGCGTCGAGGTTCTCGCGCACGTCGTTCGACGGCGCGCCGATAAAGGCCTCATCCGGCATGCGCAGCTTCAGCACCCCCTGACGGGTGAGGCTGTCGGACGTATCAGCGACGACGTCGGCGGTGACGTAACGTGGCAGTCCTTCGGCGCCACTGGTGGAGATCTCCCAGACGTGCCGGATGCGCCCGCGCGGGCCAATCTGCTCGAACAGCTCCGGCACGGCGAGCGACGGTGCCACACCCACGCTCAGCACGGGCGCACGTGGACTGTCTCCACCGCCGAGCGTTGTGCGAACCGCTTCCACCTGTTCCGCGTCCGCCGCCAGCAGCGCGAACCAAAGCATGTGGTCGACAGCCTTCTCAACCAGGTCGAGGCCTGTTGGATCGGTACCCGCGGCAAACACCGGCGTCGTGACATAGGGGACCGGCTGCTCGGAGGGCAAGAGTTGATAGATCTCACGGAGGCCGTCCACCAGCTTCGCGGCGGGACCTTCCTCTTCCTCGGTGAGGACACGCTTGATGTACGCAGCGCCAGTTACGGGCAGGATAGTCAGTTCGTCGCGTGTTTCGAAATCCACCGGACCCTCGAGCTTTGCGAGCGGGCGGATGGTGCGTGCGGTTGTGACGCTATCGTCATCGATGAAGACGCTCACCAGTCCGCGTGCCGCCTGCGCGGGCCGCATTGGCTGGCCAAGCAGCCTGAGAAACGCAAGCCGCTGGCGCTCCGGGATCAGGTTCGCGCGGTAGAGCAGCGAATCGGTCAGCCACGCGAATAACTCGATGAGGGTGCGGCCGGGATCGCCGAGCCGCGGGTTGGTGTACTCGGGCGAATGCGCAGGGATGCGTGCCAGCACCTCGTCGACGAGGGTGTCGAAGGTGAGGTCGTCGAGCGATGGCGGTCGGATCGGCATGCGTTATCCTCTCAGCGCCAGATTCGCGCCCGCGCGTGCGGCAACACCGCTGCGGCGAATGCGATAGGCGATCTCCACGCGGACCTCGGATGGGCGATCCACGAGTTCCGTGACTTCAATGCGGTCGACAAGGACGCGCGGCTCGTACCGCGAAATGGCTCCCTCGACGGCGTCACGTATGCGCCGCCGTACGGTGAGCGTGTTCGGCTCATGGACGAAGTTCTGTAACCCCGCACCGAAGGCGGGTCTCATCAACTGTTCTCCCGGGCGCGTGCTCAGGATGACGCGGATCGTCTGCTGCACGCTCTGTTCGAGCGAGGGAAAGCGCAGTTCGCCGTTATCGTCGGGCATCGGCAACAGGGGCCATCCAATCGGCTGTGGTGGTAGTTTCATGGGCGCATCATTTTTTCTTGGGATACGGCAGGCAGATCTTGATGAAAAGCAGCCAGTGAAAGAACAGGTCGAAGAGCTTGAGAAAGATGTTCAGGCAGATGAAGGCGCAGATGGTGATCACCGGCAGGTTGATGCTGCAAACCCAGCCGAGGCCGAACTGGGGGCCGCCCTCCTGGCCGTTACCGTCGATGAGTGCGGAGACGTCTTCGTTCGCCTTGAGCGTGTTGAACAGCGACTCCGGCATTTGGAACGCGACGGTCGGCTTGAGATCGCGCACGGACTTCGAGGTGACATCGGGCAACTCCACCGGGACCGGCGGCCTGGGGCCGGGTTCATACCAGGGCACAATGCGGAAGCGTTCGCTGTAGTCGCTCCAGACGATCTTCGAAGGACAACCTTCGTGGCCCCGCACGCGGACGAACGCACGGAGGCGGTAGAGTTCGCCCGTTCCGGCAAAGCGTCGCTCTCGCGGTGCGATCGTGTTGAGGCGCGCCTGCCCTGCGCGGCGCAGCGCTTCGAGCAGCGCTTCGGCGCGCGACGAACCGAGCGCCGGCCAGCTCTCCGGCATCTCGACGGAGCCGTTGTCCATCAGCACCACATGATTGCGGAAGTCGCGCAGGAATGTACCCGCG
>CAYLSS010000509.1:0-4356 GCA_964385765.1 uncultured Solibacteraceae bacterium | reverse complement strand
AACCGCGTAGTGAGGTTACCGCCGCTGTACCGACGGGCAGGTCGTGCGCCTGAACCAGTTGGGAACCGTCAACAGAGGCCGCCTGTTCCGGCTTGATCCGGAACGCCGGTTGGTTTTGGTCAAATTCCTGGGGCTCAGCGGATTCGCCCTGGCGGTTCTCCACAGCCTCATGTCGATGGCCATGCTCGGGCCGGCCTACTACCCGCAGTTGTTCGGCGAAAGCAAGATGAATCTGGTCGGGGAGCTGACCGTGGTTTTTGGTGTGCTGTCCCTTTTCTGGCTGGTGAGTCCGGCCCTCACCTCGCTTCCGAACATGCAGGAAGCGCTTGGCGATCGTCTTTGGAAGCGCTCCCAGCGAACCGGCTACATCGCCCTTGCTTTGGCGGCCGCCCACTGTCTCTCGATGGGGCTGGAGGGCTGGCTCGAGCCGGCTACCTGGCCTGGTTCGATGCCGCCCATCACGCTGCTGAGCTTTGTCATTGTGGTCCTCCCGCTGGCGGCGAAGCTCCTTTCCAGGCGACGCGGGAACGGGACAGCCGTGGTCTCCCCCGGTTATCGTTCCGCTCCGGTGCGAACCCGGGCGGATGAATCCGATACGCTAATGACATGAGCAGTCCGGCGGATCATGAACTTCCAAACAACGCAACCGCCGACGCCCTGTTCCCTCACGAAAGCTCGGAATACATAACCCCGGTGGTTCACTACTATCGGGGCGAGTTGTCGCGGATGATCACCTGGCGCGACCGGCTCGACCATACCACCAACTGGGCGATCGCGGCTTCGGCGGCGATGCTCTCCGTGACCCTGTCATCACCGGATTCCCATCACGCGGTGATCCTGTGTTGCATGGCCCTGGTTTTCCTCCTGCTTCGCATTGAGGCGCGGCGCTACCGCTTTTTTGACGTGTCCCGCCGCCGGGCCCGGCTGCTGGAGCGCAACTACTTCGCCCGGATCTTCGGCCATGAGGAGGATGACCCGGATTGGCGAGAGCGGCTGGTCGCCGACTTGCGGCGGCCGGAGTTTCAGTTGAGTCTCAACCAGGCGATGCGCAACCGCCTTCGTCGCAACTACCTGTGGATCTACCTGACGTTGCTCGTATCGTGGTGGCTGAAAGTCACGACGGTGATTCTGGAGGCCAGAACCGGGAGGGCGCGATTCGTCAGCACCTTGGATGAGCTGCTCGAGAATGCGGCGGTCTCTTATGTCCCTGGAGCGGCGGTGATTGCCGGCGTGATCGGCTTCCTTGTCTGGCTCCTGGTATTAGTTCTCAGTAACTCAGACCGGCTGATCAACCTGGAAACCGAGGCGGACGTCTGACAACGCCCGCCCCATCGTCTACTGCCCCTGCTGGACCTGGATGAAGGCTCCGGCCTGCGTCTGCCGGCCCGCGATCTCCGCGATCACCTCATGGTCGCCGTCGGCGACGTCCGGCACCTCCACCACGATCTGATAAAGACCGGCGAACGGGCTCAGCCCGGCGAACAGAACATTCGCGGGCGTTTCCCCAAAACGCACAGTTACCGGTTCGGTGGTGGGCGCCGCGATGTCCGGGATCCGGCCGGCGGGCACGGCCGGGTCAGTCGGCCCGAAGCCGGTACCGAAGAGTTGGATGATGTCGCCGGGTTGGGCCGGCTCGATCGGACGACCCAGCGGCTCCCCCCCGAACAGGTCAGCCGGACCTACGAAGGCCGAACCATCGTTCTGGACCGCCGCCAGAAAACGCCGCCCCTGGGGCTCAAAGGGAAAGAACGCGGGGGCTCTCTCCGATAGCTGCACCACGGCGGGGTCGCTGGACCCGTCTTCGGTTTCAATCACCACGTTCACATCGCCGCGGGCCTCATCATCCGGGAAGATGAAGTTGATCTGGTCCTGGTCGGCGCCGAGGTCACCGGCGCGTCCGGTGAACGAGATAGGAGCCGGATTCCCGTTGACCAGGACACGGACACCGCCGAGCTCCGTCGGCGCCTGTCCGTTGACGAAGCCGTCGGACCAGTCTGTCGTGGCGTTTGCCGCGTTGGCCGCGAAGATCGTGCCGAACGTGTTCGGCGCATAGCCCTGATCGGTCGTGAAGGTCGCCCCGTGGACCACGCCGTTGTCGGCTATCGCCGGACGGTCAGGAGCCGCCGTCGGCTGGACTGTAAAGTTCTGCAAGTGGATGCGGTCGCCCGAGGGATTGAAATTGTTGTTGGCCGCGTTCATCGCCAGCCAGAGCGTAATGTTCCCAACGTCCTGATCCGGCGGAGTCCAGTCGAACTCGAACATGGCATCCGCCCGTGGCGCGGTGTGTTCGATGTAGTCGATCCCGCCTTGTGACACGACCTGGGTGGCGCCATCGATGGGAGTCAATGTTCCAGCCTGTCCCTGTTCGGAGTCGCGGGCGCTCAATTGAAATCCCACAACCTCCGCTTGCGGGTCTCTGTTGACCACTTGCAGTCGCTGCGTCATCCCCGGTGCGTACTCCATTCCATCCGGAAACTGGACCTCGATTTGATTGGAGTTCTCTATCAGCGCTCCGCTTGCGGTCTGATGGCACCCGATCGCAAAGCAGGTCTGCTCCCCGGGAGCCCCGGTGCGCGCGGGCGGCGGCCCGCTTCGAAAGCCCTGAATCATTAGCGGAAGTAGTCCCACTGGGACGAGAATCTGAATGATGCGCTTCGTTCTTCTATTATGCATGCATATCCCCCAAGCCTCAGTCTACGCTGGGGCGGAGAAGATAGTCACTTCACGTACAGAGGTTTACGATGTGACCTGGTTGTTATTTACCATGTTACAAGATGAAAGTCACGCCCGCTTCCCTGCCAACTTACGCTGGGTTGTGGGCGGGACAATCCCGTTCATCCGGAGGTAGACGAACATCTGCATGCGGTGGGCGATTTCGTGCTCTTTGAGAAACTGGAGCATCTCGCCATGAGTGGGCTGCGTTCCGTCCCACTTCTTTGTAACAATCGTAAAAATCTCCGGGGGCTTCTGCCTGTATTCGGCGCATCGCTGCTTCACCGAACTCCGGAGCGCTTCGGCGAGCCCCGCCTGGTCTTCGGGTACAGCCGGCTTGTAGGGGATGAGCTTCTGGCGGAAGTCCGGCGTGCTGAAGTCTGTTTCCCCGTCGAGCAGCACTCCGGTGAAACAGTGGCCTACTTCGAGAATGTGGACCGCCACCTCGCGGAAACCCATCATGTCGTCCTGCGGCCGGTAGTCCAGCCGGTCGGCCGGCATGCTCTCCACCGCCTGCGCCACATCCTCCCGAATCGTTTGCCAATGCTCCAGGAAGTATTCTGTCCGAACCATCACTTCACGATATCATCGGACCATGAGGCGGAGGGAGTTCCTCGGGGTGCTGGCGGCTGACGGAGCCGTGCGCGGCGAGAGACCTGAATTCCGTTTTGAATTGCTCCGGCGCCGCCCTGTCTTCGATCTGACACCCCACCACGTCCGGATGTGCTCCTGCTACCAGGACCCTGCCGGAGTTTATCACCTGTTCACCGACTTCATCCATGTGAAAGCGCGAACCCTGGCCTCCTGGCGAGCCGAGATACGCTACTACCGCAGCGACGATCTCGAGCGATGGCGCTTTATGGGGACTGCGGTGTCGCCGGGACGCTGGCGCGGAAGCACCGCCGCCAGTGACCTGGATTGGTACGGCGCCGCCAGCCCCAACATCTTCGTGAACTACGGCCGCGCAATGCTTTTCTACGCCGGTCGGGAGCACAGCCGCGGACCCGGCGAACCTCTGTCGTCATCGTTCCTTCGCTCGCGGATCTTCCTCGCTGAAGCCCCCATCAGCCGCCAGGGCGGGCCCTCGAACCATTTCGAGAAGCGAGGCGTCGTTCTCCACCGGGGCAGGCCCGGCGCCTGGGATGATCTCCGCCTCGACCACCCGTGCGCCGTCCGCTACCAGGACACCGTGCACCTCTACTACAAGGGCCTTCCCGCCGAAGGCGGGCTCGGGAGCCGGCGGATTGGTCATGCCCGCGGCATCGTCGGCCGGCGGGAGTTTTTCAAAGACGTGACCCCGGACCTCTCGGTCGACGGCGGCGCCGAAATGCCGCGGGTCTTCCGCTACAGGAATCGCTGGCACATGTTGCTGCGGCACTTTCGCCCCAACGGCGGCACTCGCTGGCGCCACTATGTTTCCGACGACAGCGACCACTGGGGGCTCCATGACCCCAACATGTTCGATGGCGCCGGTCCCGAGCCAGGCCGTGGAGCGGCCGACCTCGCTCTGATCCGCGGCGTAGACGGGGCCCTGGCCGAACCGCTCACCGCGCTGGCGACCGGCCTGGAGAACGGGGTCTCGAAGCTATGGGCGTATCGGATCAAAGCGGAACACTTCTAAGATCGACTTCGCGTCGTCTGCTT
>CAYLSS010000508.1:0-4357 GCA_964385765.1 uncultured Solibacteraceae bacterium | reverse complement strand
GGACCTGATCGATCTGAAGAGAACCGAGCAGGAGATCGTCGAGAAGGAAGAGGCGCGGCGGGCTGAACTCGCAACCTGGCGGGCCGAGGAGGAGGCCGAAAGAGAGCGGCAGCGGGAAATTGCTCGGGTCCCGCAGGATACCGGGGTCTACCTGGTCGAAGGCAAGGAACTCCTCACGCTGCCCCAGGCGGATCTGGAGGTTAAGGGGAACAAGAAGAAGGGGTTTCTGAAGGCGATCACTCCGATTCCGATCATTGCCGGCGAAAAGAACGTTTTTATAGCCGGCGAGCACGCAGAGACCGTGGTCTCGACGGCAACGCCCGAGTTCTATATTCGGCTATACAGGCAAGAGCGCTTTGGAATCATCCGCCTCACCGAAAAGGACGGCGCGCGGCACGTCGAGACGTGGAAGGTGGAGCCGGTCACCAAGATGGTGGCCGAGGAACACGAGGACCTTGAGGTCTTTCGGCGCGAAGTGGACGATGGACTCTACAAAATCTGGCCGAAAGAGCCCCTAGAGCCCGGCGAGTACGCTGTTGTGGAGTTCTCGCTGGGCGAAGCGAACGTCCAGGCTTGGGATTTTTCCTATCGCGGTCCCGCTTTAGAAGAGTCCGTGACAAACCTTGGGAAATAACACGATACCCTTCAGCCGACGATCCGAAATCCAGTAGAACCTTACGGCATTTTTCTGCACCCCATATCTTCTACGTGTCGCTTTAGAGCGGCAAAGAGTCCAAAATATACTAGTTGCATTACATCAAAAATTTGGCAAAAATGCGAATTGGGCGAGTAGCATGGACTATTATGCGTTCAATCGGTGAACTGGTAGAGTTCTGCTTTCCTGACAGAGAAGTGAAGTTCATCAGTCGAGCTAGGTTGCTGGAGACGTAGATCTCCGAAGACAGAAAAGACTGACGCAGCGTATGGCCGCAGAGACCAAACCTTAGCCAGTCTGTCAAGACTACTCAAGGGCATATGAACACAAGAACACTGAACAAGAGCCTCGTGGTTGTGGCTTTCAGCTCGCTGCTGGCATTCGGCCAGGCGACAGACGGCAATATCACGGGAACCGTTATGGATTCCACCGGGGCGGCGATCCCGGGAGCAAGTGTTGAGTTGGAGAATGTGGCTACCGGAGTCGAGCGAACCACGGAGACCGATGCCACCGGAGCGTATCGTTTCAATAACGTGCTGATCGGGAAGTATCGGATTACGGTCACGGCAGAAGGCTTCCAGCCGACAACGCTGGCTAACGTCAGCGTGGCCATGAACCGGACCGTGACCGCCAACCTGACGCTGGAGCTTGGCGAGGTGCTGACCCAGGTTGAGGTTGTGGAATCCGCCGCGCAGATTGATACCACGACGGCGACCATCGGTACGGCCTTTGCTTCCCAGCAGGCCATTTACAACCCGGCCATGAACCTGGCGCTCGGCGTTTACAACCTGTCGCTGTTGGGGGCCGGAGTGGCTTCGAGCGGCGGGGTGGGCCTGGGCGAAGGACCTTCAGTCGGCGGGCAACGGCCCCGCAACAACAACTTCACGGTGGAGGGCGTCGACAACACCCGCAAGGATGTCACCGGGCGCAACGTACTGGTGCCGAACGAAGCGGTAGCCGAGTTCTCGATGCTGCAGAACCAGTACAGCGCGGAGTTCGGCCACTCCACGGGAGGGCAGTTCAACGTGGCGGTCAAAAGCGGCACCAACGAATACCACGGCACAGCTTACATCTACCACCAGAACAAGAACTACAACGCATTGGACGAAGCCGACAAGCGCCAGGGGTTGACCGAGTTGCCGCGGTTCGACAGCAACCGGTTCGGTGGCTCCATCGGCGGTCCGATCGCGAAGAACAAACTGTTTTTCTATGGCCTCTACGAATACAATCCGCTCGGGCAGGCGAGCTCACCCTCTTCGGCGATCCTCACGCCGACCGCGGAAGGCTATCAACTACTCAACCAGATCGCCGGCGATGCTGGTCTGTCGCAAACCAATCTGGGCGTTCTGCAGCAGTTCGCCGCCCCGGCGCCCCGAGCGACGGACACTACCTCGGTGGCCGGCGTTGCCATCCCGATCGGCGTCCTGCCCATCCAGTTTCCGAACTTTCAGAATAACCACAACTGGGTCGTCAGCACGGACTACAACATTAGCAACAGCGATAACCTGCGTTTCCGGTACGTCGAAAATCGTGTCAGCGGAATCGACATCGACACCTCGCCGGACCTGCCGATCTTCTCGAATGACCGGACCACCAGATCCCGGCTCTTCGCGGTTAGCGAGTTCCACAATTTCTCGCCATCGCTGCTGAACGAAGTCCGGGCCAACTATAGCTACTTCAACGACAGCATCCCGGCAGGTGACTTCCAGTTCCCCGGCCTTGACGCCTTTCCGAACATTACGATCGAGCAGGACCTCAATCTACAGCTCGGGCCCTTCGATAACGCGCCTCAGGGGGGGTCTATTAACACTTATCAACTGGTCGACAACATCACCTGGATCAAAGGCTCCCATTCCATCAAGGGGGGTATCGACGTACGCCGCTACATCGCGCCGACAACTTTCATCCAGCGCCAGCGGGGGGATTACAATTACTCGACCCTCGAGGTCTACCTGCAGGATCGCCAGCCGGATCTGCAGGCACAACGCAACGTCGGCGGGCGGCCTTACTGGGGCAATTCCTGGAACCTGTACTGGTTCATTCACGACGAGTGGAAGATCAAGCGCAACCTGACGCTGACGTTGGGACTGCGTCATGAGTGGCGTGGTGTTCCAGCCGACGACCGCTTGCAGGCGCTCAACAGCGTCTCGAGTGTGCCGGGCGTGCTGGAGTTCAACGAGCCGAAGTCTCAAACCGCCAACTTCGCACCGCGCGTGGGGCTGTCGTTCTCGCCGGGCACGAGCGGCAAGATCGTTTTCCGGGCCGGCTTCGGCATGTCCTACGACAACTATTTCGACAATCTCGGGACGCTCGCCAAGCCCCCGCAACTCGAGTCGACCGTGCTGCTGCCGCAGGATCCGGACCGCCGGAATTTTCTTGCCGAGGGCGGCATTCTTCCGACCGCTCCTTCAAGCGCGGATCTGTCACCCGAGGAGTGGCGCGCGCAAACGGGCACCGTGATCTTCGACCAGGACCTGCCTCGCTCCTACCAGTGGACCTTCGGCATCGAGCGGGTCATCGCGAACGACTACACCTTTAACATCCGTTACCTTGGCAATCGGGGCAGCCGCCTCTTCACCCAGAGCATGATCAATCTCCGGCCCATCGTCACGGCGGACCGCCACCTGCCTACCTATCTCGATCAGCCCTCGCCGGCAGAACTCGATTCCCTCGACCTCTCGCTCGAACAGCTCAACGCGCAGTTCGGGGAGGGCCTATCCGTCTTCGGCGTGCCGGGCCCTCATGACCCGGGTAATGACTTCTGGATGCCGGAATTCCGCCAGGCAGGGTTCACGAACATCATTTTCGGGTTCCCGAACCGCGGCAATTCGACCTACCACGGCATGGCTACCGAACTGACGCGCCGTTTCAGCGATGGCTTGCTGTTCAAGGCCGCCTACACCTGGAGCAAGACCATCGACGACTCGACCGCCGACCTCTTCTCAACCCTCCTCTCACCGCGCCGGCCGCAAAACTTTCAGAACATGCAGCCGGAGCGTTCGCGTTCATTCCTGGACCGCACGCACCGCTTCACCTTCACCTGGGTCTACGAAACTCCCTGGCTGCAGCGCCATGGCAACTGGGGCTTGCGGAACCTTATTGGAAACTGGGTCCTGAGCGGCACTTACACGTATGAGTCGCCGCAATGGATGACGCCGCAGAGCGGGCTGGATTCGAATCTGAATATTGACAGCGCTCCGGACCGCGTGATCATCAACCCGTCGGGCAATGCCGACCGCGGCAGCGACGTCTCGCCGCTGCTCAACAGCATGGGCGAAACGGTGGCCTACCTCGCCGATAATCCCAACGCCCGTTTCATCAAGGCAGGTGCGGGCGCCTACGCCAACGGGGGCCGGCAGCTTCTGCCGAGTGACAATATCAACAACTGGGATCTTGCGGTGACGAAACAGTTCGATGTCACCGAGTCGAAGAGGCTCGAGTTTCAGGCATCGTTCTTCAACCTGTTCAACACGCCACAGTATGTTCCCGGAGACGTGAACACGGTCAGGAGCGTTGACTCGACTCTGACCCGAAACCACCTGATTCCGGGCAACCCGCTGTTCAACGATCCGAGCCGGGTGTTTCCGAGCCACTCGCGCAACATCCACTTTGTCGCCCGGTTCCGATTCTGATTCGCGGATCTGAAGCAGGACAACCGCCGGACGGTCGAAGGGCGTGAAGTCTTTGGGCTCTCGCCCTCCT
>CAYLSS010000507.1:0-4369 GCA_964385765.1 uncultured Solibacteraceae bacterium | reverse complement strand
AGTTGGCTCTCGGGTCTTCCCGATTCTTCTCTAACTGGGCGCGCAGGTACGCTACCGATTCGCTGACTTTGCCCGTTTCCTGCATCACCACCATGCGGCCGAGGGTCGCCGGCTCATGGCCGGGTTCCATCGCGGCGGCCTGATCGAACTTCTCGCCCGCCTCCTCATACCGCTGGAGCAGTCCCAGGACCACACCTTGCATTGTCACGATCCGGACGGACTGCGGCAAGCGGGCGTTGCCGGCGGTGAGCACATCGAGGCCAAGGTCATAGTTGCCGTGGTCCACGCAGAGCTCGGCCAACTGCAAGTAAAGCCGCTCCTCTCTGGGATAGAGGTCGATCGCCCGCTCCAACGTTTTGAGCGCCGCCGGCGTGTCGAACTGCGCTTCGTGGGAGTCGGCCGCCAGGCTGAGAACGTTCGCGCCGGGGTCGGAGGACTCGGTCAGAGGGGAGAGCGCCTCGATCACGTCTTCATATTGCGCTGCCCGGTAGAGTGCAATACCCAGGTTGTAGTGCAGCGCCGCGTTGTCGGGATCTGTCCCCAGCAACCGGCGGAAGACGGTAGAGGCGGCGTGGTCAAGGCCCTTCTGGAGTAGGCAGTCCGCGTACTGCCGGGATCCCTGGGGATCTTCTTCCACGGTCAGCCCGCTGGCGGCGAAATGCTCAACGTTTGTGGTGCAATCTCCCTTCTGATAGGCAACGGCCGCCATCATGGCATGAGCGGTACGGTTCTCAGGCCGGAGTTCGAGAACCCCTAGAAGCCGTTGTTCGGCTTCGGGGAGGCCCGCTTTGTAAGCAAGCTCTGCCGCGCCGAACAGAGCGGGTAGATAGTCGGGATCCGTGGCGAGCGCGTAATCAAAGGAGGTCAAGGCCTCCGCCACCTCCCCGCGCCGGGCCTGAATCATCCCCTGCAGGGTCCAAGGTTCCGGTCCTGGCGCCGATCCTTGAAGAAGGGGCTCGAGCAGCTCAAGCGCTTCCGTATGACGTCCTTCCAGGAAGGCTGCGCGAGCCGCCTCCATCTCAGCAGCAGCTACCGCTGCCACGCCGTTCAACAGCGTAACTACAACAATACAAAGGCGAAAAATCACGCTCCACCACCCGAGCTCGCGGTGGGCAGCAGCTTGGTACATGGTACCGTAATCCATCGTTGACAATGGCCCTAACACCTGATAGTACTACATGCAGAATGATTACAGATTGAAGATTGAGAGCCGGCCTGCTCGGTTCCCTAGGAGATGCGGGTGTCAGAAGTCAGTATTACTCAAGCCAGGGGAGGAAAGAAGATGAGCGTTCAAGACCGATGGAGTTTGTTAGCCATAGCGATGTTGCTTTCACTTTGGGTGTTGTCGCCTGCAAGGGCCCAATACAGCAGCGGCATTGAGGGTACCGTCTCCGATGTGACCGGCGCCGTGATTCCGGGCGCCGAGGTCACGGCTACCCACAAGGAAACCGGTACCACCTACGATGCCCAGACCACAGCTTCCGGCTATTTCCGGATTAGTAGTCTTCCGGCCGGGATGTACCGGGTTGAAGTCAGCTCACTGGGCTTTCAAACATGGGTTCAGACGGATTTGCAGGTTGAGGGCGGCGAAGTGCGGACCGTTGCCGCGAAACTGAGTGTTGGCGAGGTGACGACACGAGTGGAGGTTACCGCCGAGAGTCCGGGTATTGAGACGGCTCAGGCTACAACCTCCAGGGAGATCGAAGAGAGGCTGGTGCACGAGGCGCCGCTCGTGGGACGGCGCGTCTACAGCTTGGCGGCGCTGGCACCCGGAGTTACCGGAACCGGCCAACAGCAAGGGCAGACAAACAACGTTGTCGGGCAGGACAACTACGGAACAGCCACGCGGCCCGACATCAGCGCTGGTGGGCAGCGGATGGAGCAAAACGGCGTCGAAGTGGATGGTGTTTACGTTATGGCCGTGCCGCGGCAGGGCATGGTCCAGTTTAATCCCAATCCCGACACGGTGGACGCCGTGAAGGTTTCGACGAATCTTTTCTCCTCGGTTCGCGCCCGCAATTCCGGCGCGCTGATCGAGGTGGCCACGAAGTCCGGCACCAACAGTTTCCACGGCACGCTCTCTCACTTCCACACCAACGACCACTTGTCGGCTCGCACCATCGCGCAGGGAGACCTGCCGACCTTCACCCGCAATGAGTTCGGCGGTTCAATCGGTGGGCCAATCCGGAAGAATCGCACGTTTTTCTTCGGAGCTATCCATGCCCTCCGCTCCGGTGTCTCCCAGGTCCGGGTCAGGACCGTTGAGACTCCCCAGTTCCGCAACTACGTCACCCAGAACTTCGACACCATCGGCGCGGATTTGCTAGCCAGGAATCAACCCTTCAGTGATCCTACACAAGACATCATCACGGTGGGTCAACTCAAGCAACGAAATCCCCCGTTCTTCGATTCGCCGAACATCCCGGATAACCTGCTGGCCGTCGGCACGTCGATCATGAACCGGAAAGTGCCGAGAAACGGTGAACAGTTCAACTTCCGGATCGACCACCATCTGAACGACCAGAAAGACCGAATCTACTTCCAATACTACAGGACCAATTCGGAGCAACTCAGCCTAGCTGACCGGCCAGCCGAGGAGTTCTTCTCGCCAAACAACAGCAACTGGCTGAAGGCGAATTGGACTCACGTGTTTTCGCCGACACTGCTGTCGGAAACACACTTCAGCTTCTTCAATCCCTACCAGGACAACCCCGGGGGCGACCTGTTTGAGGTGCCCGGTATCTCGATCACCGGCGTATCGGGGATGGGGCCGTGGGCGCCCACCTCCTTCACGCAGAACAACTTTCAATGGCGTCAGATCCTGACCTGGAACAAGGGCACTCACAGCCTGAAGTTTGGTTACGAAGGCCAGAAGGTGGACGACGATGCCGAGTTCCAGATTGTTCAGAACCGGCCGAATTACAGTTTCGCCAGCCTTCTCGATTTCGTGACCGATCAGCCGATCACCATGAGCGGCCCCTTGAGGAATCCCACCAACGGCGGCTTCGGAGCGCCCCCGATCCGGCAAAACTACCTGGGCGCCTCATTCTTCGTTCAGGACGACTGGAAAGTCAAGCGCAACTTCAGCATCAATCTCGGGCTCCGGTATGACGACTGGGGACACGTCGGCTCGACCGAGGAGATCGCCTTTGCCTACTTCACGCCTGGCGCCGGCGCGACGTTTGCCGAACAGGTTGCGAACGGCGCTTCCATCATACGCCCGAATGAGAAGGTGACCGATGACAGAATTGGTGGGTTCGCCCCCCGGATCGGCTTCGCCTGGGACGTCTTCGGCGACGCTTCGACGGCCATTCGTGGCGGCTACGGCATTTTCTACGACCGCATTCACGGTCTGATGGTTACGCGCGGCCAGAACAACACGCCGAACGTCGCGAACACCTTCTTCAGCGTCTTCGAGGGTACCGGAGATCGCATCATCTACGCCCTGGGCGACCAGAATGGCGAGAATTTCCCGCTTCCCGCGGTGACATTCGAATTCGATGACAAGAACGGCCTGGTTGGCAGCCGAGTCAGTGTCGGCGGCGTCGATCAGGATCTGGAACTGGCGCTGACCCACAGTTGGATGGTGGGCATTCAGCGTCGGCTGGCCGATGACGTCGTGATCGAGCTGAACTACACGGGAAATAATGGCCGCAATCTCTACCTGGACGACGGCAACATCAACCGCTACGCGGGCGACCTTCTGGACGGAAGGCTGGACCGGTTCAATTCCAGCTTCAGTAGCATATCCTGGATCGGCAACCGGTCCAAGTCCATCAGCCATCGCGGAACCGCTGCGCTAAGCAAGCGCTTCAGCCGGGGATTCTCCCTGCGCGGGATCTACACGTACGGAAAGACGCTCGACTACCAGAGTAGCTTCGGGACCGGGGGGCCGGGCCTGGGCGTGTTTGACACCGCCTGCCTGGAGTGCCAGCGAGGCCGTGCGGCGTTCGATGTCCGGCATCGCCTCTCTGTCGACAGCGTGTGGGACATCCCGGATCCCTTCCCAAATGACTCGCTGGTTCACAACCTGCTCGGCAACTGGAGCGTGGCCACCATCGCGATCTTCCAGACAGGTACACCGTTCACTGTTGTCAATAGAAGTCCGGCTCCGGCCGGCGACTACAACCGGGACGGCTTCAACCTGGACCGGCCGGACACCCCATCGTTCGGTAACACCGTCGACGGCAGCTCGCGGCAGGACTACCTGAGCGGTCTCTTCTCCGCCGACGACTTTCCAGTTCCTCAACCGGGCGTGCAGGGGAACCTCGGGCGAAACACCTTCCAGAATCCGGGATTCGTCGGCATCGACCTCAATATCCAGAAGCAGTTCCGAATACCGTGGTTCACCTCCGAAGGCGCTGAGTTC
>CAYLSS010000506.1:0-4374 GCA_964385765.1 uncultured Solibacteraceae bacterium | reverse complement strand
AAAAAATGAAGAGAGATTCTTGCTACATGTGCAGGAACAATTGTTTCAGAAGTAGTTCTATACGTAACGTTCTGTCGCCACATCCATCCGCCTGGGGCGGTGCGGGCGAGGGACGTGTCCGTTGCTGATCCCCTCTGTGGCGCATTCCGGCCCTATCTGTTCGACCTCAGCTTGGAAGCTCAATCGGGACGCTCAGCGGCGAGTTTCTCCGCCGCGCGCATCGAGATCGCCATTGCCGTGAGCGAGGGGTTCTTCTCTACGCATGTGGTAAAACAACTGGCATCGACGACCAGGACATTCCTGACATCGTGGAGGCGGTTCCAGCCGTCCAGAACGCCCCACTCGGGCGAGTCGTGCATGCGGACTGTTCCCCCATAGTGAACCGACGTCCCCCCTGTCTGGAGTTCGGACGAGACGCGCGAGACACGCGCGCCAGCCTCTTCGAGCAGTTCCGGCACAAACGAACGTGCGCGTTTCATGTTGTCCAACTCCGATTTCGAATACTGCGTGTCAAATCGAAGCATGGGTACCCCGTAGCGATCTTTCCTGTCGGGATCCAGACTCACACGGTTGTCGTGCCGCGGCGTCTGAGTCCCAAAGCAGCACACATACAGCAACGAAGCCTTCAACGGAGAGATGTATCGTCCATCGGAGCCGTGCCGGGCTGCGACCATCCGCTTGAGGACCTTGAAGTAGTATCGATGCCGGAGCAGAAACAGATATCGGGTCATGCCAAGGAAGGTCGCACCATAGAGCAAGAAGGCGTTCGCCTCGAGCGGGGGGGAGTCGCCATAGCGCTGGCGAGTGATGTAGAGACCGCCCCGCTGCCGATCGTCGAGACGGCGAAAACGGAAGTCTCCATCGACCTGGACGTAGTCGAGAGGATGGTCGTGAAGATACCGGCCGACCAAGCCTTGCGAGTTTCCCAGTCCCTCGGGGAAAGATGGGCTCTTGGAATTCAGCAGGATTTGCGTAGAGGAAAGTGGACCCGCCGCAAGGATGACGGCTTTCGAGGCCAGTTTATGTGACGTTCCGCTGCGGGTGTCAATATACTCGACACCAGTTGCTCTGAGCTTGTGCCGATCCAGCAGCACCCGTGTCACGTGGGCACGGCTAATCAAACGAAAACGCTGCATCCGCCGCAGTTTGAAGAGCACCCTTACCGCGACATTCTGCGGGGTACCCAGAGTGGACAGGGTAGTGCTGGGACCGTGAGCGTCCGGAAGCACGGTGAGAGAGCGCCCCCGATTCCGACAAGCCTCGGCAAGTTTCACCCACTCGGGTCCCACCCTGCGCTCGCGAACCACCTTACACGCCGGCAGTGCTTCAAAGCTCTCCGTGCCTCCCCTGATGCCAACCAGTTCCTCGACTCTCTCGTAGTAAGGCTCGAGATCCGCGAACGATATAGGCCATCGGAACCTGGGATGGAGTCTCTGGCCATCGGAAAAATCCTGGGGGGAAAATCGCAGCGTGATTCCAGACCAGTAGTTTGAGAGCCCACCCAAGGAGTGCGCTTTGATCCACCTGGCCGCGCCATCGCCCCCGGTGATGAAGTCCTCGTCGACCACGGGTTCTTTGACGGTGGGAGGAGCGGGCCTGAAAAGATCCACATCTCGGATGCGGATATGGAGCCGCCGTGGAAACGTGCCGCCGGACTCGATCATCATCACCGGCACGCCGGCCTCTACCAAAGCCAGGGCTGCCATGACTCCCGTCGGCCCGCTGCCGACTATACAGACTCCGTCTTCTCCCATAGCCTTGAACTAGGTCGCTCCCTCACGGTCTCGCTTCCCATCCCGCAGTCGCTGCCGAGGGAATCGCGCCACGACCGTTGAACCAGATATGCACGTTCCATCGCTCCGGGCCATGCAAAGGTTTTCCGACGATATCGAGAACGCCTCGGCCAAGCACGTCAGCCAGCAGGCCGTCGTGGATGCCTGTGCCGACATCCACAACATGTCGGGTAAAGCCTGACTTGCTATTATTTTCGAACAGCAGGACAGAGGGCGGGCGCAACGTGTAACTTGACCCCGTGGCGTCCCGACTGCCCAACAGCCGGCCCGCGGCGCTGCGCAGCCGGCCAAACAAGCGACGCGGTCGGTGCGGCACGCCCACTTCGCCGACAAGTATGTCGAGGCGACCAGTGCCGCAAACATCGCCGATCTGAAGGGAGTGCGCGTCCAGCAAGCCATCTGCGATCAGGTGTTCTTCCCACAGGTCAGTGATTGCACCACCCGGTTTGAACCAAGCCAGCTTGCCGCCATCCATCTGACCATAGACGCATGGATCGCCCTCTGCCAGCACGATTTCGTCTCGGCCGTCGCCATCGATGTCCCCGACCGCGATCTTGGTCGTGATAAAGCCCTTGGCAAACCGATGCCCCTGCCAGGCGCCACGATCGTGCTTGTACCAATGGGTGCCACAAACCAGCTCCGGCTTTCCATCCCCGTCCAGGTCGCCAACCGCGAGTCCCTCTTCGGGTTGCCGGCCGCCTTTGACATGCGGGTTGGGCTCGGCCTTCCCCCCGGCAATCAGTTCCATCCCAGACCACGTTCCTGCCCTCGGTTCCGGCGGAAGATCCAGCCTGTAAATGTCGGTGCCGCCGATCTGGTTTGTGAAAACCAGCGACGGAACTCCATCTCCGGTTATATCGGCGACAATGAGGTCGTGCACCTGACGTTTACCCGTCCTGGTCACCAACCGCTTCGTCCACGGGACCCCAGGGCGGCCTGGATTCTCCCACCAATAGACCGCGTCCGACCGCCAGTCACCGCCATTGATGACGTCAGGGTAGCCATTGTCTGTCACATCGTGAAGCACGCCCCCCCGCTCGAGCTTGGAAACATCGTCATCAATGACATGTTCAGGCCAGGCGTCCGCCATGCCATTGTTCTCAAGCCAGACCATCTTTCCATTGCGTCCGGAAACCACAAGATCGAGAAGACCATCGCCATCGATGTCTCCGGCGGCGAGAAGCAGGTTCATCGGCTCCGGAGGGACGTTATTCACGATCCGCGCCACGACTGTCTTGTCGAATGTCACTTTCTACCCCGAACCCATCGCGGAAAGGCGATTCGGGCGCACAAATCAATGCGTTCTGCCCGACCCTTCCAGCAGAACCCCTTCCAGACGCTGACGATGATAGCAAAGTTCTGTTCCGAGCCCTCTCACTTTCCCTGCTAGATTGTTGGCAAGGCGGACAATGCGCAAGATTCTCGTGATCACGCCGTGCCCCACGCATCCGACGCTCGAGGGCAATGCCCGGCGGGTTTTCAACCTTGTGGAAGCGCTGATTGGCCTTGGCCATGAAACACACGTCCTGTATCTTCCTCACTTCTTGTTCAGTCTCCCCGACCTTCGAGCGATGCGCCGGCACTGGGGGGACCACCTTCATGTCGGGCGGCCTCAGCTTGCATTTGTTCCCGGATTTCTTCGCAAGGCGTTCTTGATACGACGCGAAAAAGTTCTCGACACCCTCGGCATCCGTCGGAGCCGCCGGCGAGCACCGGACGAGCTTTCCTATGATCACCTGACACGAGCGGAATGGGAGGTACAAACGCGGCGACTGCAAGCGCTCCACCACTTCGATGTGGTGATCGTAGAGTATGTCATGATTTCGGCCTCGCTGCGGGGCATCCCGGATACTGTGCTCAAGATCATCGACACCCACGACCGTTTCTCGGATCGGAAACACGCGATCAATGTGCCCAGACACCAGCAGTGGTTCTCGACGACATGCGATGAGGAAGCCCGGGGACTCGCGCGAGCGCATCTGGTGATCGCGATTCAAGGGGAGGAGGCCGAACATTTCCGCCGCCTCACGTCGACTCCGGTGGTGACGGTGGGGCACCTCCTCAGCGATTTTCGGCAGCTCGCCGAGCCCGACGGACCGCCTTCGGTGCTTGTGGTCGGCTCTCAAAATGCGATCAATCGCCACGGCCTCCTCATTTTTCTCGAGCAGACGTGGCCGTTGGTGCGCCAGCAGGTGCCGGACGCACGCCTTCGGCTGGCTGGGAAGATCTGTGAGATCGTTCCCGGTGACTGGCCCGGACTGGAGCGGCTGGGATGCGTCGAGGAAATCGGGGCTGTGTACGAGCAAGGCCACATCGTTGTCAATCCGGTGCTGGAAGGGACGGGTCTGCCGATTAAGTCCATCGAGGCTCTGGCTTACGGCAAGCCTCTTGTCTCGACGGTATCCGGTGTCCGCGGACTCGCGCCCGCTTCTGGTTCGCCTTTCCTCGTGGGCGAAAATTCGAGGGAGATGGCAGCGGCGATGGTCCGGCTGTTGCAGGACGACGAGACGCGCCGGCAACTGTCAGCGGCGGCGCTTCGCTTTGCCCTGGGCTGGCGAATTAGAGCCTTTCAGGCTCAGGA
>CAYLSS010000505.1:0-4379 GCA_964385765.1 uncultured Solibacteraceae bacterium | reverse complement strand
GCCGATCAGCGGTTCGGGAACGCAGATATACGCCGAAAACGTGGGGCCGCTTGTCTGGGAGCCCGGCGAGAAGGCCGCCTGGAGGCCGGTCGAATCAGACATACTGGCGGACGAAGCGCGGTTGCGGGCGGCAAGTGAAGGCGAGATCGGAGAGACGATTTTCGCCATCGCAGCGGGCAGGGACTATCGCTATGCGGGCAGCGCGGAAGGCGGCCGATTATGGTCGTCCGCCGATAGTGGCCGCCGTTGGCGCCTATCGGAATTTCGCGGCGGGGTCGTGGGGAGCTTTTTTGTCGCACCAGGAAATCCCCGCGTTGCCCTGGCGGTGATAGGCCGCACGGAGGATGATATCGAGAATCCGGTGCGTGTCCTCAGGACGACAAACGGAGGGCTTTTCTGGGATGACCTGACCGCGAATCTCCCGGATTCGGCCGCGCATGGAATTACGGCCGATCCAGCTACCGGAGCCGTCTACGTCGCCACTGATAGCGGGATCTATTTCACGCTGGCCGACCTGCTGGCCGCTGCGCCGCCGACGGAGTGGTCTCCGATCGCCGCACCGACGCCCGCGAGTCGAATTCTCGATGTAAGACTGGACAATGCCGGCAACCAACTCTTCGCTGCCGTTGACGGAGAGGGTATCTTTGCCGCGATGGCGCCGCACCGCCTGCTGGTTCCGGCAGTTGTCAATTCGGCTGACCTCCGCTCTCACCCGGCATCGCCGGGTGTGCTGCTCAGCATCCTTGGGAGCAAGTTGGAATCGGCGCGGGCGGGGTTGCGAAATGCTCCAATACTGGCGGCCGTCGAAGGTGAATCGCAGATACAGATTCCCTTCGATGTCCGCGGCGATTCTATTTCTCTCGAGCTGAGCACAGACGGGGCAGGCCGCTACCGTTTCGGTTTGCCGCTGTTAAACGCCGCCCCGGCAATCCTGGTGGACCGCGAAGAAACACCCATGCTGATCGACGCCGACTCAGGAGTGCTGCTCGATGCGATGACACCAGCGCACCCAGGGTCGCGGATTCAAATACTGGCAACCGGGCTTGGTCGCGTTGACCCCGACTGGCCGGCGGGGATGGCGGCGCCCCTCGACAACCCCCCGGCAGTCGTTGCTTCGGTTCGGATCTTCCTTGACCGCGAGCCAATCGAGGCGCTCAGCGCGACGCTCGCTCCCGGCTACGTTGGTTTCTATCTGGTCGAGTTCGTGGTTCCCGAAATCGTCAATGCCGGTCCGGCTGAATTGTACATCGAAGCGGCTGGTCAGAGTTCCAATCGGACCCGCCTGTACCTAGCACCGTGAACGGCCGGCAGGGACAGCGGTAACGACATCAAGCGCCGCCGGCGTCTAACAAATTAGACCCGTGATTGATTAGGGTGGTATTCGCCGCGCCGCCAACCTCAATGTGAAAACTCCTCAATAGACGGCACATGCAAGAGATGATCGCGATGAATAGTGTAAGATTTGCAGCCATGCGACGAATTCGGTGCGTTCTGCCAGCATTGCTGCTGGCCAGCTTTCTGGCAGCCCAGCAGCCCTCTGAACAGGATTCCAGCCTGGCTCCGTACTACCCTACTCCGGCCTTCGTGGTCGAAAAGATGTTGAAGCTCGGTGAGCTCAAGCCGGGGGAGACAATGTTCGATCTAGGCAGTGGTGACGGCAGGATTGTCATCATGGCCGCGAAGGAGTTCAAAGCTTATGCCGTCGGTGTCGAACTCGACGAGGATCTTGTGAAACAGAGCCGCGAACGGATCCGGCGGCAGGGACTAGACGATCGGGCAAAGATCATCCAGGGCGACATACTCGAACAAGATTACAGCTCCGCGGATTTTCTCACGGTCTACCTGCTGCCCAGTTCAAATGAGAAGGTGCGCCCTCTGCTGGAGAAACAACTCAAGCAGGGGACCCGGGTGGTCTGCCACGACTTCGACATGACCGGCTGGACGCCCGAACGAGTGGAGCATATTGAAGACGACGGCGAGGGCCGAAGCCACACGCTCTACTTGTACCGGCGCTAGTGGGCGACATCGGTCCGGAGAGTGAAATCTCTCGAGGAAATGCTTTGAGCGCCGACTACATCCTGGTTCCCTACTCGTGGCGGTTGGCGGTAAACGTGTCGCGCATCGGAATCGCCACGGGCGCGCTCATCGTCGAGGCTTTCTCTCCCACCCCCTCCAGCTTTCTGGTACGCCTGCTGCTTATCGTCTTTGTGCTTTGGTCCGTGATCGCTTCATCCTGGCGCACTCTCCACCGCGTCCGTTTCGCGGGTTTCAGCCTGGTGATCGATTCCATCTACTTTCTCCTCGTGGCGGCGATTCCCTCACCCCATACGCCGGCGCTCGTGGTGATCTGGTTTGTTTACCTGGTTTCCTCGACTCTGTTGATCCATCCGTGGCGCGAAGTGGCCGCGGTCTCGGTTCTCACCCCATTGCTGTTTGTACTCGTCCGGCCATCCGAGGTCTCCCGGACCCTGCCCGTATTAGCCGCCGTTGGCGCCGTAGGCCTGGTGGCCGCCCGGAACCGCCAGCTTCTGATCAATCGGCTGATCGAGACATCGCAGCGCGCTGTCTGGCACCGTGCCCAGGCGCAACAGGCCCGCGAATCCGAACGCGAGCGCATCGCCGAGGATTTTCACGATGGCCCGCAGCAGAGCTTCATCAGCCTGCACATGCGCCTGGAGGTCCTGAGGCGATTGCTGGAGCGCGATCCGGAAAAAGCAAAACAAGAACTGGAGCAGTTGCAAGAGCTGACTCGCGGACAAGTCGAGGAGGTCCGTGCATTCGTTCGCGCCATGCGCCCGGTGGAGGATGGATCGGGCGACCTGGCTGCGGCGGTCAGCCGCCTGACGGACAACTTCGAGCGCACTTCGGGTATCCCGACCACCTTCCAGGGCGCCGAAATTGAGGTGGAGAATCGTGACGTCGCCAGCGAATTGCTTCAAATCGCCCGCGAGGCCCTCCATAACGCGCAGAAGCACTCTCGCGCTTCGAACGTCTCTGTGGGACTTGTCAAGGCGGGTGGAGCGATTGAGTTGTCGGTAAAGGACGATGGAGCCGGATTTCCATTCGACGGTGTCTATTCACTGGAAGAACTCGATATTCTCCAGGCAGGTCCGGCGAGCATCAAACGCCGCGTCAGATCGCTTGGCGGCCAACTCACTGTCGCCTCCCACCCGGGAAACGGCGCTAAGATCTCGGTGCGAATCCCAGCCTGATGCGAATCCAGAGCCTGAGTTTGATCGCACTTTGCCTGCTCGCGAATTCCTGCGTTCCTTACGCGGACTTCACCCTCCCGCCGCTCGAATCTTCGGACGAAGCAGCAATCACCGCCTGGCATCTCTTTCCTGATCCAGTCTTGAGGCGCGGTTCCGTTGGCGAGTGGGACTCGGTGGATGTCCTCAACCCTTCCGTCGTCAAGCGGGAGGGCGTCTACTACAATTTCTACTCGGGCTATGACGGGAATACGTGGCATACGGGCCTTGCCGCATCCCAGGACGGAAGCCACTGGAAAAAACTCGGACGGGTGTTCTCACCGGAACCAGCAACCTGGGAGGGCGACTACATCGCGGCCAACGGTTCCGCCCTCGATGTGGACGGCGAGTTCTATTACTGGTATCAGGCCGGCCGCGTGCCTCGTATCGGCCTGGCTCGCAGCCGGGATGGGATCACGTGGACCCGGCTGCCGGAGCCCGTGATCGGCTTGGGGCCGCGTGGCCAGTGGGACGAGAGGGGGGTCGCCGACCCCTACGTTATCCGTGTCCAGGATGTATTCTACATGTATTACCTGGGACAGGATCGGGCCAGGAGGCAGCGGCTGGGAGTGGCCCGATCGCACAACGGCATTGATTGGGAAAAGCTTCGGACAAATCCCATCCTGGAACTTGGCCCGCCGCATGCATTCGATGAAACAGGCCTAGGTGAGCCAGCGGTGTGGATTCACTCGAACCGCTACTGGATGCTATACACTGCCCGAGACCGGCATGAGTTTCGCCGATTGGGCCTGGCAGTCTCCGGGAATGGCGTCGATTGGGAACGTGCAACCCCGGGCGCTGCGCTCGAAGGGGAGCAGGAATGGAACGCGAAGGTGGTTTGCGATCCAGACGTGCTCCGGGCCGGTCCGAACGAGTTTCACGTGTGGTTTGGCGGCGGAGACCGGGCGCAGCCTGCCGAGAACCTCAACGGCCAGATCGGTTACGGTCTCCTGCAACTCAAATAGGAGCGAAACGATTCCGGGGCTGCGGCGGCCGCTTTCCCAGAGTGCTCCCGTCATTCTGTGACCCGTCGGGACACGCAGGACGGTGAAGGGCCATATAGCCGTATACTGGTCAAACAGGTGGCGCCGATTTGGGGGCTTAACGCCGGTGAGGAGCGGGTGGTCCAGG
>CAYLSS010000504.1:0-4381 GCA_964385765.1 uncultured Solibacteraceae bacterium | reverse complement strand
GGCATGAGAAGCAGAAACTCGTCGCGGTCCGACTGGCAGGCGAAGTCAGTCGGCGTGAGCAGGGATGCGATGAATTCGGACACCGATTTCGCCGCCGAATTGTCGAGTTCGCCGCCGACATGGTTCACCGCGATGGAGACCACCGTGCCGTCGAATAGTGCATCGCTCTGAATTGCTTCGTCGAGCGTTGAAGGGTCCTGGTATCCGATAGGGACGGCCACCTTGCGGCGATCGGCGGCGGATTCGGACGCAGCCGTTGTTGCCGCCGGCTCGTGGAGGTCCGGTTCTTCGAATTCATCGGGCTGTTGCTTCGGAGTGGTGAAGACGGGCGGATCCTCGTCGACCTCGGACAACCTGCCGTGACCAGGGGATTCCGCGAACTCAGCTTCCGGCTCCTCAATGTCTGATTCCTGCGGCTTCTCCGGTTCGGGCGGCAGGCTGTTCCGGGAAGACTCGGGAGACAAATCGGCGAGACGCTCCAGCTCCCGCGCCAGCCGCATTGCTTCGGCGGCGGCACTGCGCTCCCCCGCCATGACATCGATCGGAGTCACCTTGGACTCCACGGCCGGTGTCGCCTGGAGTTGTTGCTGCTCTTCCGGCTCCCGCTCCGGCCGGGCGTCCGGAGCTTCCTGAGCGGCCTCCAACGGTTGTTGCTTCGGGGGTTCGGCTTGTTGGGGCTGCTCTGCGTCTTTGGGCCGCCCGGCTTCGGAGCCGTCCCGGTCGGGTTCCTTGTCGGCCTCGGCCTCCCCTTCCGACTCCACGGCGGCCGGCTGTCCGGCCTCTTCTGTCGCCAGCGTCCGTTCAAAGACGGGCGTGGACTGCGCGGCCGATCCGACCATGCGCCGGATCCTTTCGGCAATCGCATCCACTTCGGCCAACTCCTCCCCGGTGGCCCATTCTTCACTGATAGGCTCGGCAACGGGATCGGGCTGAGGCAGAGACGCTTCTTCCTCGAATCGATTCGTTTCGGGCTCTTCGATTGCGGGCTCCCGCGCCACCGGCGGGACAGGGGGAGCTGCTGCCGCTGGTTTGGGGGCCTGCCGGGCCGGCTTCCTCTGGTAGGCAGCCTTCTGAAGCCGCAGGCTGTGGCGTTCCCGCTCCTCCTGGCGAACTACCAACTCGATGTTCTGTTCCCGCAGCGCCTCGTTGTTGCCCTTAAGAAAGTCGGTTAGCAGGGCGACGAAGACCGCGCCCAGCACCAGCGCCAGACTGACAAAGATCTGTACCTCAAGAGCTCCTAAATCCATGTCTTCTCATGATTCTAATCGGCAGATCCGACCAAAGAGAATAGGCCCGTCAGCGTATTTCCGAATAGTACCACCCAGGGGAACAGTGGCCCAGGCGTAAGAGTAGTCTCAGTTCATTTCCCGCACAAGGGCGATTCAGAAGGGCAGGCGTCCGCCGGGCACGGGAACCCCGCTGCGTTTCTCGTTCTTCCGCAAGGGACCGTCGCCGCCGCTGCCACTATAAGACCGGGGACGGTAGGCCGAACCGAAGTCGAGCTCATCTTCCGCGAAGATTAGGCGACGGTCGAGCACCATCTCGAGCGTTGTGCCCTTGGCGAGAACAGCTTCGGGGCCGCGCGACAGCAGGACTCCCACGAGTCCGGCGGTGGCTCCGGCGGCCGCGCCGATACCGGCGCCCATGCCCGCGTTGCCTCCGATCGCCCCGGCGACGGTGCCGGCCGAGGCGCCGGCCGCGGTGGATTCTCCGATGGTCCGGGCGTCGCCGCCGACGTTGCCATCGCCGCGGATCTTACCTTCCTCCCGGTCGAGTTCCTCTTCGGCGCGGCCATCGAGGGAGCCGATGCGAGCCCGGAAATCGCGGGTCACGCCGTTGGGGAGCGTGAGCGAATCGAATCGGACGTAAAGCTCGCCCTTTCCTTTGATCCGGCCCGGGCGTTTGATGGTGGTTACGGTACCGGCCACATACGAGCCCGGCGGAACCACGATTCGCCCTTCCACCAGGACCGGGTAGGCGGTCTCCAGATACACCCGATCGCCCGCGGCGGCATTCTTCGTGCTGATGCTGTTGATCATGCTCAACAGGATCCGAGTGCCGGGCTCGAGAATGTAGTCTCCATTCTCTGACCGCGTGGCCAGTTCGACCGTTTCTTCCTGTCGCGCCGCGGCGGGATCCGGCGCCGAATCCTGCGCGGACAGGAGAAAGATGACGCCGCATGCGACGGCAAGCGTGCGTGGTAGCATCCAGTGAGCTCCTTGGGCCATTGTAGCCCAATAGTCTAAACGCGGCCTGCTCGCAGGGCGTTGCGCCGCGGACTCGTTTCGGCGGCAGATTGCTACGGCCTCACCGGCAACCGCAGGCCGGGAGGGCTGACTTCCGCCCCGAGCGCCAGGCGTACTTCGGGATTGGTGCCCGTGCCTTCCGGAATCATCACATTTAACTGATAGAGGCCAGCGAAACCGGGCGCGGCACCCACATAGTAGATCGCATTGCGGGGGACCGGACGGTCGTCAAGCAAGAGATCGAAATCGTCGATTCCGGCAATCCACGCGGCCTCGGCCGGGATCTTTCCGGGGGGCAGGCGGGGGATGACTTCGCCGAGTCCGGTGGCGTAGAAGACAATGACTTCTCCGGGCCGGGCCGGATTCGCGTCGGTGGCAAGGGAACCGTCCGGCCGCAGTCCGATGACGGTCTCGCTGTCATACTGGTACAACGCCGGGGCGGCCTGTTTCAGGTTGATATAGACTTCGGGCCCGGCCCGCCCATTGCGGACAATCTGCAGCTTTCTCCGGCCTCCAAGCAGGTTGCCCGGGACCAGCAAGTTGATCTGCCCCGGCGAGACATAGTAAATATGCGCGGATAGATTCGCGATGAGTACCTGGACCCCGGTCCCGGACAGCACAGTCGGGAGGGTCTGATCTCTAATGTCGGCTTGCGTAAGCCCGCGGGTGGCGAAGGAGAGCCGTTCGCCATAGATGGTGACAATCGTATTAGGCGCAAGACGACCAGGGAGGTTATCGGCCGAGTTAACGATGCTGGCGGTGGAGTACTTAGGCGCTAGGGCCGCGCCTTCATCTTCGCCACGAAGGCTCGTCGCGACAGAGAACACTGCCAGCAGGCAAACGACTGCCCGCATTCATGGCACCAATTCTAACCCCCAGTCTAAGTCTGTAGCGGCGCCGGGTCTATACCTCTTCGGAATGGAGGGGAATAGCGGCGCCGCTGGGGAGCGCCTGTTTCGCGACGGCCAGGCGCAGGGCCTTCCAGGCCATCGTCGTGAGCGGCCGATTCGAGAGTTTCGCGGGATCCAACCATCTCCATCGCGGGGGTTTTCTCTCGATTCCAGCCACGCGGACGCGGATCCGGTAGTCGTGATTCGTAATCGAATGACGGAAGCCGCCGATCTCCTCGCCCGGCTCCGCTCCCGGCAGCTCGCCATCCTCAGGCAGCTCCCAAAACCCCCCTAACCTGAGCGTTTCGGGGGAACGCTGTCGCATGAGGACCCTGGAGCCCCGGCGGACCAGCAGAAGCGTCTTGTCGATGCGATGAACTTCCCCGCGCCGGAGCTTCACCGGCAGCTCGTTCTGAACGCCGCACCGGTGCGCCTCGCAGTGGTTTTCGGCCAGCGGGCAAAACAGGCATTGCGGCTGGCGCGGCAGGCAGACCATCGCGCCAAGCTCCATCAGCGCCTGGTTGAAGCGGCCGGGATCCTGCGGATCGAGCAACTGCTGGGCGCGCCCGGTAAAGCGGCGCCTCGAGGCGGGGGGCCCGATGTCGGAGGCATCGTTATCCACCCGGCTGAGCACGCGAAGCACGTTGCCGTCCACCACGGCATGGGGCAGCCCGAAGGCAATGCTCGCAACCGCCGCCGCCGTGTACTCGCCCACCCCCGTCAGCGCCCGGATGCCCTTGTAGTCCCGCGGGAAGCCGTTTCCCGACGCGACAATCTGCCGCGCCGCCTTCTGGAGGTTCCGCGCCCGCGAGTAGTAGCCAAGCCCGCTCCAGACCGCCAGCAACTCCTGCTCCGGAGCCGCAGCGAGCGACTCCACGTCCGGAAACCGCTCGAGGAACCGCTCGTAGTAGGGCAGCGCCGCCGCCACCCGGGTCTGCTGCAGCATGATCTCGGAGACCCAGATGCGGTACGGATCCCGCGTCTCACGCCAGGGCAATCGCCGGTGATGGCGGTCATACCAGGCGCCCAGGCGCCGCCGGAACTCGCTTTCAGACCCCACTGATATACTGAGTGTAGCTCCCCCGGAAACCGCCAGACCGTATCGTGGAAGAGAATATCGTCATCCGTGGCGCGCGGGTCCACAATCTCAAGGACCTGTCGCTGTCGCTCCCACATGAGAAGCTGACTGTCGTCACCGGCGTCTCTGGCTCCGGCAAATCATCGCTCGTCTTCGACACGATCTAC
>CAYLSS010000503.1:0-4385 GCA_964385765.1 uncultured Solibacteraceae bacterium | reverse complement strand
ACATCATTGCGGCGCCGGCGAGAACCATCAGGACGGTCATCCCCGAGCCGAACGAGAAGCCACCGAAATAGGGCCGGTAGCCGCCTCCCCACGCGTAACCGTGATTAGCCATCAGCATTGAGATCATGGCCGCGTCTCCGAGGGCACTGTAGGTGTTCCAGCGGCCGTTCGCCATGTAGCCGTACCCCCCGTATTGGGAATTGTAGCGGACGTCGTATTCCCGGCCATCCACCGTGGTGGTTCGCGGAATATGATTGGGACGCGTGGCCGGCCTGGTCGAGTACTTCGAGGTATACCGGTTGCCGAACTTCTGCTTGAAGGCCTGGCTGGCCTGGGAACGGCTGCTGTACAGCGTGCCTTGAGACCGGGCCTTGTTCAAGACGCTCCTGTCTGCCGTCGATGCTGTCGCCTGCCGGCTGCGGGCGCCCCCCAATGTCGGTTTGCGGGTTGCGGACTTCTTGGCCCCCCACGATGCCGCCCGGCTAGGCTTACTGATCGATCTCGAAAAACTCCCTGACCGGCCGAAGGAGATCCGCCCACCGCGGCGGGCATATAGCTCTTCCGGCACCACCGCCAGGAACATCAGGGCGAAAGTCAGGAGCGATGCCAATCGCAAATGTGGAAATCTCATGATGTTTTCTCTTCTCCCATACGTAACATGCCGGGAATCCTCGGTGTCATTCTCCAACTTCCTCAGCGACGGGAAGCGGGACCTCCGCCAGTTCGGCCTGCCCGGGATGGACCGCCCCGGCGAACAGTAGCGCCACCAGCAGAAACGATGCCGCGGCCAAGGCGCCGGCGGCTGTGTTCTGGTCCTCGGCGACCTCTTTGGATAGACGCGAAGCCGGCAACAGAAGACGGTCTGCAATGATCCGAGCCACCAGTAATACCACTATGCCAAAAAGAGCCATCACGAACGCGGTAATGGTTTCCTCGGCAACGCGGCTGGTCGCCCCGGTGAGGGCGATTCCCGCGATGTAGCCAAGCGCGGTCAGGAATCCGCCGAAGCTGATGCCGGCGGCGGTATTGTCGTCGTGCTCGATCTCCTCGTGAACATCGTAGGCGGTGAAACGGGTGAACAGCAGTCCGCCGGCGATGAGAATTGACTGGCCCACCACGAAGTAGATCAGAACGTCGCGCAATCCGAGAATGAAAGTGTCGCTGTGCCCCGAAAGCACGCCGCGGAGCATGAATCCCGTGGCAATCGAGCTGCCCGCGACGACGAAGCCCGTGCCGCGGTTGCGATCCACGACGATCTCCTTGTCTACCTGGAACTTGTAAAGGATCGCCTTGTCATTCAGGTAGATGCTTACGCGCATCAAAATGACGGTGAGCGTGCCATAGACGAGCACGGTCAGCGACTCGCCGGCAAGGTCGCCAAAACCGGTGGCGGCCACGGTGCCCGACAGTGCGATGCCGAGCCCGACGATGTAGCCCGCAAAGGCTATGCCGAAGGCCGCGTTGTCCCTGACGGTGAGCTCTTCGCCGATGATGTAAGGGGTCGTCCTGTCAAAGAACGCTTTGCCGAGATACGCCAGCAGGAACACGATGGCGAAAAATGGCATGGAAGTGATGATCTGGTCGACCGTGATCAGAAGTGCTTGCATGAGTATTCAATTCTCCCTCCGACTGTCATCGTCGGCGGTCCTTCGATGGTTACGTGCAGCGTCCAGGTTTCGTGCTGCTGATTCCCCGCTCAAAAAATCCCGGGATGAGCCGCCCATATGGTACATTGTCGCGTTCCCCGAAGGAAGGCTGGATTGGCGGGATTCGTTCGGAGAAGAGTCAAGGGTCGAATCTACAGTTTCCCGCTGGAGTTAGATCTCGAACTTCTCCTGGACGTACTCCCGGCTCAGCCGAAGGTTTTCCTCGAGTGATCGCGTGACCTCTGTTTCCGGCTCATGAAAAAGCTCGATGATCGCCCAGCCGCTCCAGCCGCGCTCCTTGAGATGGCCGGCAATCGCGGTGTAGTCGATCTCACCGTCGCCTACCGCCTCCGTGCAAACCCCGTTTTGCATGTTGCGGATGTGGAGCGTCGCCACGCGTTCGCCCGCCTCTTTCAGGATTGCGAGCGGATCCTGGTCGCCGCGCTTCGCCCACATGAGGTCAATGCAAAGCGGCAAATCCGTATGCTCGAGGATATGCCGCCATTCGCGAGCGTCCTCCATCATCTCGGGGTCGTGATGGTGAACCAGAAGCCGCATGCCCTTTTCGCCGAGAGCGGCCCCAAGTTCGTTCAGGGCCTTCGCTTGCGTGGCTAGCTCTTCATCCGTTTTTAGCGCCTTCTTCGGCTTTGGGGTCGGATTGGTGTTGATGGCGGAGACGCCGATCGGCTTCACGGCGTCAGCCACCGCCAGCGTTTCCCCGATCGTCTCGCGTGCCGCGGCGGCCGTGTGCATGGGACCACCGTGGTAGCAGATCGGGACGTGCAGTCCATGCTCCTCGAGAAGGCGAACTGTCGTGTCGCGTATCTCCGGAGCAAAAAAAGACGACATGAACTCCGCGTTCTCGAAGCCGGCCGCGCGGCAACCGGCGATGACATCGCCGGCGCCTTCCTCGATTGACCGCCCCTGCTTTCGCAAGTACTGTGTCCACACGTAGACCTGCACTGCCAGCCGCGGCTGGTATCCCGCGCCACGGAGTACCGCCGCGTTAGCCGCGCCCGCCACGAAGTCCCGTCGAGTGAGCATGGCAACCTCCAGAACCGAGTATAGTAGGCTGGCGGGAAATCATGTTTCAGATTGGATTCCACACTGACGCGTTCAACTCCAGCTACTGGAGCTTCGCACAATGTCTCGAGTGGGCGCATCGCAATGACGTCCGTCTGATCGAATGCGGAACCATCGATGGAGTGAGCTGGATTCACGGTCTCGGTTACCAGCCGCACGTCGCGCTTTGGGAAGATCCGGTGCTCTTGCGAAAGAAGATGGACCGCTATGGTGTCCGGTTCTCCCAGCTCGACGCGGCGTTTCCGCTGTCTCTGCCCGAGGGCGCGACGCTCGGCGTCGAATATGTGCTGCACACGATCCGCTGGGCAAAACTCGCCGGCTGCTCTCGCGTCGATACCACCGATGACCGCTTCCGTCCAGAAGGACTCAGCGACCGCGATGCCCTCGACCATATGCGGCGCATCTACCTCCAGATCCTGAAGGTCGCCGAGCCGTACGGCGTAACCATCAACATCGAGCCGCACGGCTACTACACGACAAAGCCCGCGTTTATGGCCGAGATGCTGGCCTTCGCGGACTCGCCATATCTACGGATGAATATGGACACCGGCAACACGTTCATCGCCGGCCAGGATCCCGCAGCATTCCTGCGCGAGTTCGCCGGCCGCGTGAACCACGTCCACATCAAGGACGTCAGTGAATCACTGGCGGCGGCCTCGCGCGGCGACCTCACTGGCATTGCCGTCTCACATTGCGCGATTGGCGATGGTGTCAACGCCGGCAACATCCAACAGTGCCTCGAAATCCTCCGAGCGGCTGACTACGACGGCCCGCTGTCGCTCGAATGCGAGGGTCAGGGAGGCCCGATGATCGAGCAGAGCCTCGCCTGGGTTCGTCGCGAAATCCAAGGATAGCCGCCAGTGAGACGGCGCCTTCGTGTGGGCGAACTTGCGTTGCTGGGGTTGCTGCTTTTGCCTGCGGCGTCAGCAACCAACCGCTACGTCTGGTCCCAACTGCCGGCACTGCCGGAGCCCGCCGGAGTTGCTGGTCCATTTGCTGGCGTCAATGAAGATGCGCTGGTGGTCGCCGGCGGGGCGCATTTCGGAATTCCACCCCACGAGGGGGGAACGAAGATCTGGCTGGACCAAGTCTGGGTGCTGCCGCGCGGCGGCCAATGGATAGAAGCCGGACTTCTGTTCCGGCCTCTCGCCTATGGGGGTTCCGTGACCACCGATGACGGAATCGTGATCCTCGGTGGCTCTGATGCCCGGCGACACTACCGCCGGGTGGCCCGCCTGAACTGGGCCAACGGGACACTCGAAGTCGATGATCTTCCACCGCTGCCCCGTCCCTGTGCGAATACCAGCGCCACCATGCTCGATTCTGTCATCTACATCGCCGGCGGTCAGGAGTCACCCGAGGCGACCGAGGCGATGCATACCTTCTGGGCGCTGGACCTGTCCCGTACCCCACTCACGTGGGAAGAGCTCGAAGCCTGGCCCGGACCGGCGCGCATCCTACCGGCGGGGACCAACCTGCGTGGCAAGCTCTACTACAACGAGGACGACACATTTACGCATCTGGCAAAGGACACGCCGTGGCGGTACGTGTGCAAGACCTCGGAAGAAACGGCCCATGTCCTCTGGCGCAACGCCGCCGCTACATGGCGCGACGGCGGGACGCTGTGGTGGATAGATCACGACGGCGACGGCTGGT
>CAYLSS010000502.1:0-4388 GCA_964385765.1 uncultured Solibacteraceae bacterium | reverse complement strand
TTTCACCTACCCGGATGGCACTCCGGTCGAGACGGTCAATGATCGCAACCGGTACTGGGGTGTATCGATGTGGGGGCATTTCGGTTTTTCGAACACCTCCCACGGCCGCCGCTACGCGGAGTTCCTGACGAGCTTCTATGATGCGGGCAGGCTTGATCTGCAGTCTCTGGGACGGATGGCGCAGAATGCGCTGTACTACCACGAAGGTCCGGTCGAGGCGATGCCGCTGGACCAGGAGAGGTTCTCCCACCAGATGAGCGTTCCGGCGGGGATGCGCAAGTCCGGGCCGTGGGTAGTCTGCCTGTCGGGCATCATCAGCACGCGCACGCTGAGCCGCTTTTATCTGGATCGGCAGAGCGCGCTGAGCGTCTTCCACGAGCGGCTGGGCCACATCATCACCGGCGCCAACTCCAAACGCCAGCCGGCACTGGCCACGTTCGCCGAGCGGATTGACGGCGAGGTCCACCACCTGCCCATGGCCAGCCGCCTGGATATGGAAGAGGACGGGGGAGACAAACTGGCGCTGGCCCATCAACGTTTCTTCAGCGTGCTCTCCGTGCGGGATCCGAGGGATGAGCGGATGGAGTTCCAGTTCCGGATTCATCCGAAGGGGCGCATGGCTCCGACAACGCTCACCCTGCAACTCGTGCTGGATGCCGGCGAAACCATCCGGACCGGTGGAGGCGTCGAAGCGGCGCTGGGCAGCGAGAAACTGGAGTGGACGCCGGAGCAGATCCAGGGCGAGGTCCGCTACAAGGGCTGGAAGCTCACGTCGGATTCCCCCCTGCGGCTAGCATGGCCGGTGCGCCCATACAACCCCTACGCCAACGCCCCGGAGGAAGGATTGGAGCATGCCGTCGGCGCCCTGATGACCGACCTGACCGGGGAGGCGCAGACGATCCTCTTCGCGATTGAGGCCGAATAAGGCGATGCGAAACCACGAACCGCGGCGCCGGCCGGCATCGATTCCGCACCATCGTGTCTTCTGTATACTGTGAGCGTCTACCATCACTGATTGAAAGGAGCTCCATCGTGAACAGACGCCGGTTCGTCAGATCCGCAGCCACCGCTGGAGCCGGTTGGCTCATTCTTCCCAGCGGCACGCTTTCCGGACAAAGCGCCCCCAGCAACAAGCTCAACGTCGCTCTCATCGGCGTGGGCGGCCGCGGAACCGCCCACTATAAGGTCCTGCAGAACGAGAACGTCGTGGCCCTCTGCGACATCAACGCCAACAACATGAAGAGCGGCACGGAACTTTGGCCAAGGGCCAGAACGTACGTGGACTGGCGCCAATGCCTCGACCAGAAAGACATCGACGCCGTGGTGATTTGCACCACCGATCACACGCACGCCTTCATCGCTAACTGGGCTCTCAACCGCGATATGCATGTGTACTGCGAGAAGCCGCTCGGCATCACCGTCGAGGAGGTCCGGACGGTTCGCGAGAACTACGTCAGGCGCAGGAACAAGGTCGCCACTCAGCACGGTACCCAGCGCCATGCCTTGCCGAACTTCAACCGGGTACGCGAGCTGATCCTTGACGGCGCCGTCGGCGAGTTAAAGCGGGTCTCGGCCTGGGGCAACCGCCAGCTCCGCCGCGAAGGATATCACCCGCAGGAGGGGGAGCCGCCACCACACATCTCCTACGATCTCTGGCTCGGACCGTCGCCATATCATCCGTACAACCCGGCTTACTTTTCCGGCCGGCCGGGCGCGAACTGCCTGCAGTGGAACATGTACTGGGACTTCGGCGTCGGACAGATCGGCGACATGGGCGCGCACACGATGGATCTCGCCTGGAACGCCATCGACACCGAGCTGCCCGTCTCGGCCGAAGCGGACATGGAGGTAAGCGAGGAGTTCAACCCCGAGGTGACTCCCGTCGAGTTGAAGGCCACCTTCAGGAACCCGGCGAACTCGTGGCGCCCGGCGATCGACGTCGCCTGGTACCAGGGAGGTCCGATGCCCGAATCACCGCGTCCATACATCGACCTCGACAAAATCGGCCACGGAGCGATGTTCGAGGGAACCAAGGGAATTCTGATTGCGGACTTCCGCTCGCGCGCCCTGCTGCCGAATGACGACGACGGCGACCTCACCTACTACAAAGGCCGCAGCAAGGATGAGGTCCTCCCGTATTTGGGCGGTGAACCGCCGAAGCCGCGCGGCGATACACGATTCCAGCAGGAATGGATCGATGCCTGCAAGGGCGATCTCAAGACCTCCTGCGACTTCGTCTATGGCGGTAACCTGATCGAGGAGATGCTTCTCGGACTGGTCGCGTACCGGGCCGGCCGGAAGATCGAATACGACGGAGCCGCCGGCCGCATCACCAACATCGCCTCGGCGAACCAGTACCTGCGCCGCGAGTATCGTCCCGGCTGGACCCTGAACGCTTAATTCGGGATTCCGGAAACCCGGCGGAGATGCCGCGGAAAGCAGCCCCGAGGAGAGGAACAGGATAATCGGGCAACGATATCCCTTGCCAGTGAGGCGGCCGTTTGGTTACGCTGTCAGACAGGACGGCAAACTTGATCAGTCTGTTCAGAAAGCGGCGCTCCGCTCCATCCGCCGGGCATGCCCGTGCCGCCGAGACCCGAATCCGCCAGAAGTACACGTATTTCCAGCAGATTCTGAATCTGAACACGGAGTGTTTGGAGCTGATCGCCGCGCTGCAGGAGGATCTGCAGTATGTCCCGCCCCGCCGCGACGTGGTGGGGGGTCGCGTGACCGCCATCTTCGAGCATGCGCGGGGCATTATCGCGGCCCTCCAGCAGATGACCGGAGATCCGTACGAGCAATTGCACGCCCGGCTCGAGGACCAGGAGTCCACGATCACGCGGTATATTGCCGCGCTCCAGGAACTGTCGGCTCCCCGGCTGGCGGTTTCGATGTCTGAGGTAAGCCTGGAGGAGATCGACGAAGTGGGCGGCAAGGCGGCTTACCTGGGCGAGGTCAAGAATCGGATCGGCCTGCCGGTGCCGGACGGCTTCGTGCTGACCACCGAAGCGCACCGCCGCTTTTGCGGCATTCCCCACTGGCGGAGCATCCGGGACGCCCTCCGCGCGGTGGACCTCGACAATCCGGAGACCGTTCGGTCAGCTTCGGAGCGCCTCCAGAAGCTGGTATTGTCGAGCGATATTCCTCGCGTCGTCGAGGTGGCCATGGAGGATCGCGCCCGCATGCTCGGAGGCGCGCTGGCGATCCGGTCCAGCGCCGTTGGCGAGGGCGGGTCCCAGACTTACGCGGGTCAGTTCCTCTCCTTGATCAATGTTCCGCCTCGCGACGCCCTGGACGCATACCGGAAGGTGATTGCCGCCCGCTACAGCGAGCGCGCGCTCACCTACCGCCTCTCGACCGGCATGTTCGAGGTCGACTCGCCGATGGCCGTCCTGGTTCTGCCGGTCATAGCCGCGGCTGCTGCCGGCATCATGTACACGCGCGACCCGGCCAACCCCAAGAGCAAGAACCTTTGGATCACCGCGACGCATGGTTTCGGGATGGATATCGCTTCCGGCAATACGCCGGCCGATCTGTTCGTGGTCGAGCGCAAGCGGCGCCATCGATTGGTGAACGCCCACCTGGCCGACAAGACGGAGCGGCTGGTTACCAGTCCGGACGGCGGGCTACAACGGGTGCCCGGAGCGTCCACCGAAGCCGCCCTGAACGAGGAGCAGCTCAAGACGCTGGCCGGCTACGGAGTGGAGATCGAGCGTCATTTCCACTCGCCCCAGGACATCGAATGGGCGATGGACGAGGACGGACAGATCTGGATCCTGCAGTCACGCCCGCTGGCCGTGGTCACGCCGTCGCGGCAGCGCTCTCGCCCACCTCGAAGCGCCCCACTCCTCGCCGGCGGAAGAACCATCTATCCGGGGCGCGTCTCCGGCCCCGCTCACATCGCCCGGGAGCCATCGCAGCTCGCCGCCGCACCGTTGGGCGCGATCGTCTTCCTGCACAGCGCCTCGCCGGAGATCATGCAGGCTCTTCCCCGGATCTCGGGACTGGTCGCGGAATGGGGCAATGTCGCCGGACACTCAGCCGCGCTGCTCCGCGAATTCCGGGTTCCGTCGGTCTTTCTGATGGAGGATCTGTTCACGCACGTCGAGGAGGGCCAGGACGTCAGCCTCGATGCAGTTGGGCGTAAAGTCTTTCCCGGCAGGCTGTGGGAGGGGCGCGAAATCGTAGAGCGGGATACGGACTATAGCCAAAGAGCCGCTGCCGATCCGATCAGCGAGAATATCGTCGCCCTCCACCTTCTCGACCCCGCCTCGCAGGCATTTCGCCCCTCGGTGTGTAAATCCACGCACGATGTGCTCCGCTTCTGTCACGAGAAGTCGGTGGAGGCCATGTTCAGCGCGAATGACATCGAGATGGAGAGTTCGGCG
>CAYLSS010000501.1:0-4389 GCA_964385765.1 uncultured Solibacteraceae bacterium | reverse complement strand
AAAGGAAAGCCATAATGGCCGAAAAACGCTGGGAACAATTCCAGACCACCTTTCAGCCGCTGGACGCCGACGACTCCCCCGAAGTGGAAGAAGCCATCGCGAAGGAAGGCGCTTGATCTCATGCAGCATACGGAAAATATCCCCCCGCACCTGCGGGATTACGCGGAACTTTACGCCAGCGACCCCCACGCCGCCGCGCTGCGCTGGTTCCAGGACGCACGCTACGGGCTCTTCATCCACTACGGCCTTTATTCGCTGCTGGGCAAGGGGGAATGGATCCAGTTCGCCGGCCGTATCCCCGTCCTGGAATATCAGAAGCTGATGCACGAGTTCACCGCCGAGGCGTTTGACGCCGACTTCATCGCTGACCTGGCGGTGGATGCGGAGATGAAATACGTCAATCTGGTGTGCAAACACTGTGACAGCTTCGCGCTCTGGCCGACCAATGAGTCGGACTTCCACATCATGAATTCGCCGGCCAAGCGGGATCTGGTCGGCGAAATGGAGCAGGCCTGCCACGAACGCGGACTGGGTTTCTTCGCTTTCTACGAACATGGCTTCGACTGGCGACACCCGCACGGCCCCGCGCCATGGCTTTTCCAGTCGCGTGCTGCGCGGCCGCATTATGACCCGCCTGATCCGTGGTACGCCAGCAAGGAAGACTACGAGTTCGGCAAGTACGTCGAATATGCAAACGCGCAAATTCGCGAGCTGCTCAACAATTACGGGCCTTTGGCCGGTGTGTGGCTGGACGGTATCGGCATTCCGTTATCCGGCGACAAGACACTCTACCGCGTGCCTGAGCTCTATGCGATGATCCGGGACATGCAGCCGCAGGCGCTCATCTCCTACAAGTACGGTCTCACCGGTGAAGAAGATTTTTTCGCGCCGGAGGACAACCAGCTCAAGCACATGCAGGACAAGAATCGCCGAAACAAGCCTCTGGAAATCTGCACATGCATGCAGGTACGCGCCGAGGGCGCTCGGCGGAAGTATCACCTGTGGGGCTACAACAAATACGCCGCCCACAAGAAGCCCGACCAGGTGTGGGAAGATCTCGAGATGGCCAAACGGCTCAATGCCAATCTGCTGCTGAACATCGGGCCGCTCGGTGACGGCTCCGTTCACCCGGATGACGTCGCCACGCTGCGCGCGGCCGGCAAACGCATTCGGGAAGAAGGACTTCCCTGACAGTTGGCGCCAGCAAACGGCGATGTAGTCGGCGGTATCAAGAGTTCCAGTCAGCTCTACGCGGTGTCGCTGCGCATGGCCAGCACCGTGACCGGCGGGTCCGGCGCTTCCGCGGGTACGCTGATCGTCAAGCGGGCGCCTGACTGCTCGAAAGACACGCTGTCGCCGCTGGCCACCCTCGTAACCGACCCCACGTCGGCCGGAACCGGGTCCACCTCGAGCTTCTGGCCGGGCCAGTCGAGGACGTGCAGGTAAACGATGTCGTCCTGGGCGGTGGAGCGGGCGAAGTCGAGGCCCTGAATGGGGCCGTAGGTGGTGCCGTAGATGGATTTGCCATTGCGTTCCATCCAGGCGCCGACGCGGCGGAGGCGTTCGACGGACTCCGGAGGGAAGGCGCCCTGCGGGGTCGGCCCGACGTTGAGCAGGAAGTTGCCGCCGCGGCTGGCTACCTCCACCAGGGTGCGGATCAACTGCTCAGGCGGTTTGTAGTCGTTGTCGTCGGGATTGTAGCCCCAGGTGTTGTTCATCGTCATGCATGTTTCCCAGATCTGGAACTCGTCCGGCTCGGGCAGCGGCTTGGTGGGATAGCGCTCCTCGGAGAACTTCTGCGCCAGCTCGGCCGCGTTTTCAGGGGGCATGGACTGGCTCATTTCGAACCAGGCGTCGAGCATTTCCGGGTCGATCTCCGGAGGCGGCCCCTCGCGCTTGACGGGGATGCCGCGAGGGAAGAACTGCTCGGGCGTGACGTAGTCTCCGCCGGGCCCGAGCCGGTCGTTGACCAGCGTATCCGGGCTGAGCTCGTGGATAAGCTGGTGGAAACGCGGCGGGTCGTACTTGTCCTGTCCGAACAGGCCGTCGAACCAGATGATAGCCACCTCGCCGTAGTCGGTCAGCAGCTTCCGCAGGTGCGACTCCATGTAGTCGAGGTAGCCAGCCCACTCGGGCCGCGAGGGTTCGCCATTCCAGTTCTCGGTGGCCGGCTTGCTGGTGTCGCGAAAGCCGGGATGGTGCATGTCGGGCGGGGAGTAGTAGAAGCCGACAGGCATCTGCTCCCGGTGACAGGCATCAGCCAACTGGGCGACAATGTCCTGCTTGTATGGCGTGTTGGTGATCTTGTAGTCGGTGCCGGGCGCGTCGAACATGCAGAAGCCGTCATGGTGCTTGGTGGTGAAGACGATGTAGCGCATGCCGGCATCCCGGGCCGTGCGAACCCAGGATTGGGGATCGTACTCCACCGGGTTGAATTTCGACGGCAAGGATACGTATTCGCTTTGGCTGATGGGCTTGACGTGGGGGAACCAGCTCGGCCGCATGATGGGCCAGGAGGCCTCCACGCCCGCCACCGAATAGGGCCCCCAGTGGACAAACAGACCGAAACGGGCGTCCCGGTACCAGGCGGTTCGGGCCTGGGAATCAGGTTCCTGTTCGTCGGCCGTTTCCGAGGAGCAGGCGGCCGCCAACGCGGCGGCCGAGATGAGGAATCCTCTTCGGGTTCTCATGGCTCTCTCTCCTTCGATAGCAGGCCCGCTTGGCGGACATCGATGGACTCGATCCCGAGCTTCCGGGCGGGCGAGTCCGGCCTCAGCCGAAAATCGCCGTTGCGCCAGTCGACGAACATCGGGTCGAGCGCGGCGCCCGTCGTTTCATGGCCGACGGCGCGCAGCTCACGGACCACGCGGGCGCCCATGCCCGGCGCGCCGGCGTTGTAGTAAACGTTGCGGTCCACTTCGCCCCGCCGATTGCGTTCCAGGTGCGGATAGAGGTCCTTGCCACCCAGAGTTCGATAGAATGCCTGCTCGCCGCCCGGATGGAAGAAGATGTTCCCGGTGAGCCGCATGCCGTCCAGCGAGTTGGGGCCGAGCTTCAAGTAGCAGTCCGCGCGGACGTCCACCACGACGTTGTTGACGATGTCGTTGTCGTGCCGGTGGGTGATGCCACAGACGTTGTTGCGGAAGATGACGTTCTCCTCAAACAGAGTGCCACTCTGAAAGTTGTCGGTGCGCAGCGCGGCGCTCGGCTTGGGGTTGTAGATGTCGTGGATGTAGTTCCTCCGGATGACGTTCCCGTTCCCGGCGCCGGAGACGTTGATGGCTGAGCCGTCGCCCATGAGTTCCGCCACGCGGTAGACGTCGTTGTACTCCACCAGGTTGTCCTTAGTGTGGAGGTAAGGCAGCACAGCCGACCACTCGGTCACCGAGCTGGTGCGCCAGTCGGCCGTCGAGCGGGCCCCGCAGCGTCGCACCTCTTCCGCGTTGGGGATCTCGTGCCAGCGGATGGACGGGGCACATTCGCGAAGGTTCTTCTTGACCGCATGGTTCTCAGGGTCGAAGAACGTCGGGCGAACACCGCTCAGGCAGACGGCCTTGCGAGGCATGTGATGGATGGAGTTATGGGCCACGCGGTTCCCGCCGCTCTGCCACAGAACGATCGCGTGCGAATGCCAGTAGATCTGACCCGAGTGGTGGATGTGGTTGTTGACGATCAGATTCTGCTTGTTGACGTCCTTGGTTCCCGGGCCGTAGCCGATCAGCAGGATGCCGGCGCCGCCCAGGCCCTCGATTTCGTTGCCTTCGATGCGATTGCGCTGGCAGTGCAGATCCAGGCGGATGGCCGAGCCGCCGCTGTTGAAGAACCTGCAGTCTTCGACGGCGCACTCTTCGGCGCCGCGGAATCGCACCAGCGCATCCGGCTTGTCAATCATCTCCCAATCGTGCTGGATGGAGATGTCGTCCTCGGTGACAACGCCGCGGTCGGCCTGAGTGAACGCCAAACCGCGGAACACCAGACCGCGGACGGGCACGTCGGTGGGGCCGTCGAAGTCCACCTTTCCCTCGACGCGAATCAATTCCGTAAGGCGCGGTGCGTAGATCTCGTCCGGAGGTCTATCGCCGGTCGGCCAGAGGTAGAGCTTGCATTCACGGGAGTTGACCACCCATTCGCCCGGCATGTTCAGCGCTTCGAGCACATTCTCGACCCAGGCCTGTTTCTGGTCCTGTTCGGCCCAAGGGCCCTGCGCCTTGAGCGGATAGGCGCTCTGCACTGCGGTTTTGGCGATCGACCACTCTTCATCGACCAGCTCGAGCGGCAGGATCTGCATGGTCCAGGGCACACTGGGGCGGATCACCAGCTCGACCTCCTCCATGTTCTCCCAGTTGCGCAGCACGCCGGGTGGAAAGGCGAAGTAGTACAGCGGGTTCA
>CAYLSS010000500.1:0-4394 GCA_964385765.1 uncultured Solibacteraceae bacterium | reverse complement strand
GGTGAGCACGCTGCCGCGGGCCGGCGAGCAGACTGGGGCCGCCGCGTAAAAACGGTCCATGCGCAGGCCCGTCTCGGCCATCTCGTCGAGTACCGGCGTCTTGAGGTGAGGGTGGCCGTTGTAGCCCGTCTCGTACCAGCCGTGATCATCCCCCATGCACAGAATGATGTTCGGTCGCTCGTTGTTGGCGGCAACCATGGGAACCCCGGCCAGCCCGCCGGCGATTCCCACTGAACTTTCGACAAAACGTCGGCGCGTGATCGACTGATTCATGCTTATGACTCCTTAAGACAACGGCCGCTCGAATGAACGCGGCGCTCGGGTCAATTGTACAGCTTATGATGGTTTGCCGAACCGAAGTGCCGAACGCGAAATGGAATCGTCGCCCACCGGGCAGGAGTCTCCCGGGCTATGATGATCGACAAAGAAAGGAAGACCGGACATGGCCCCGACCTTCTCTCGCCGGTTCCTCACCGCCGCCGTCTTTGCGGTCCTTCTCTTCGTGTCCTATCGTGGTTTCGGCGTCGAGCGCCTGAAAGGACGCATTCTCGATGACCAGACCGGCCACCCTGTCGCCGCCACGCTGCTGCTGACCGACGAACACGGAAATCCGATCGAGATCGAGGGCGAGCATCCGCATGTCGACTACCTCGGTCAGCGCCGGTGCTATGTCGACGGCGAGTTCGTCCTCAATGTCCGCCCGAGCCGCCTTATTGTCGAGTTGCGGCGCGGCCTCGAGACCCTCCCACTCAAGACCGAAATCGACCTCGATCAGCAAGGAGCCGAAGACTTGACCTTCCGCCTGCGGCGCTGGATCGACATGCGTGAACAGGGCTACCTGAGCGGCGACACCCACGTCCACTACCTCTCGCAAGCGGATTCGCACCTTCAGATGCGGGCGGAGGATCTCCACGTCCTGAACCTCCTCGTCAGCGACTTCACCGATGACCGCGAGAAATTCTCCGGCAAACTGGACCCGGTATCGACTCCCGATCACGCCGTCTTCGTCGGCCAGGAGGCCCGGGACTGGCAGCAAGGCCATGTCACCCTGCTGGGCATCAATCAGATCATCGAACCCTTCGAACCCTTCGGCGGGAAATTTCAGGAACGGAGCGAGCGCAACCTCGTGATGGCCCGGTTTCTCCGGCAGGCCCGACGCCAGGGCGGCGTGTCCACGTGGGCGCACTTCAGCAACCTGCCGGGCGCCGAGTCGCCCATTGACATCGCTCTCGGCCTCGTCGACGCCATCGATCTGATTACTTACGACGATCCGACCCGTCTCCCGAGCCACTGGGGGCCGTGGGACAACTCCGGGATGTCACAGGCCGAGTTCACTGCCATGCGATCCCTCGATCTCTACTACTGCTATCTCAACGCCGGCATCCACATCCCAATTGCCGCCGGGACCGACAAGATGGGCGATAACATCCCCGTCGGCAGCAACCGCCTCTACGCCCGTCACTCCGGGCAAGCGAACTACACAGGATGGCTGGAAGGGTTGAAAGCCGGAAATGGCTTTATCACCAATGGCCCGATGCTGACATTCGAGGTGGACGGCCACATGTCCGGCGCCGTCGTCGAGTTCACCGGCAGCCGCCGGGTCAAGGCGCGGGCCACGGCCCGGTCGATTCTTCCCTTCCGCCGTCTCGAGATCGTGGTGAACGGTGAGGTGAAAGCGATGAACGAAGCAGCGGACCGGAACGGTCCGGACGGACTCTACACAGTAGAGGTGGAAACCGCGCTCGAACTCAACGAAAGCAGTTGGGTGGCCGCGCGTGTGGCGGAACACCCCGCTGGCAGGTCCCGCATCCTCCCCCGGGGGCTGACGGTCTTCGCCCATGCGAATCCCGTCCACTTTCTCCAAAACGGCGCCGAAGTCTGCGACCCGGCCTCCGTCCGCTACCTGCAGAAGTACGTCAAAGCGGCAACCCATTGGTTGAATACCGAAGCCCGGTTTGCGAGCGCTTCGGAAAGAGAAGAAGCCCTCCGCCTGGCGGGTCAGGCACAGCGTTTCTATGCCGAGTTGGCCGAATGAAGACGTCGACTTCCCTCGCCGACAGAAGTGACGGCCTCTTCAGCGCGGTGGAAGATTCTCCGATGTGGAATACGGCTCGGTTGGAGTACGGGAATATGAAATCAACGATTTTGGTTTTTCTGGCAATGATGGCAAGCCTGTCCAGCCTGCTGGCCCAGCCGAAACCGGGCCAGGTTTTCGCCAAGGACGGCTCGGAAATTTTCGGATATAAAGACACGCCGGTGCAGCCCTGGTCGGGCTACCATGTGCATGATCCGGATCGGCCGGTCCCGCCCAAGGTCCGGACCGGAGATCCGGGAGAGCCTCCGTCGGACGCCATCGTTCTCTTCGACGGAACCGATCTTTCCAAGTGGCACCCGTCGGAGTGGAAGCTGGGGGACGGCTACGTCGAGGTGACTGAAGGATCGCTGGTGACGCGCGAGGAGTTCGGCGACCTGCAACTGCACCTGGAATGGCGCGCGCCCGATCCGCCGCAAGGCGAGGTCATGAACCAGGGCAACAGCGGCGTCAACCTCATGGGCGTCTTCGAAATCCAGGTCTACGATTCCTACAACGTGAAAATCTACCCCGACGGTCAGGCGGCCGCTGTGTACGGCCAGACGCCTCCGCTGGTAAATGCGACCCGCGAGCCCGGCGTCTGGCAGCGTTACGACATCGTCTTCTTCGCGCCGGAATTCGAGAACGGGAAGCTGGTCGAGCCGCCGCGGGTCACGATGCTGCACAACGGCGTCCTGGTTCACCATAACCAGGAGATTTACGGTGGAGTCGCCCATCGAAGACTGCCCAAACCCATTGAACCCGGACGGACAACTGGTCCGATTTTGCTGGGCGGACACCATAACCCGGTCCGCTTTCGGAACATCTGGGTGCGGCGCCTCGATTGAAACCCCGGAAGTGCCTCCTGTTCAGCTCCGTCACATACGGCGTATGCTCGCGTTCGGCCTCGAGCGTAACCTCCATTGGCTGCCATTGGACAGTCTTCTGAATTTCGTTTTGCCCGCCGCACGCGGCAAGAAGCAGCAGGGCCACCGCTATACTCCGGTGTTCGATCGACATTTCGCGCAAACTTCCTTCCGCAAATTATGTTAGTCAACAAACAAATCTATCGTGATCTGCGTAGAATCCGGACATGAGGGTATGTCTTGTTCTGCTGTTTCGTGATTTAGAAGTACTGGAATCGGGAACCGGTTCCCCGGCAGTCGCCTCCAGACCGGCTGACCAAAGCACTTCGCCCGCGACCAGGGGGAGCATCATTCTTCGCGCGTTCGCCAGGCGGCAGTTATCGGTCCCGGCCTCCACCAGAGTCAATCCGTGTCGCGGCCCGGCTCACCGGCTGGTCAAGGCTGTTCCCCCGCCGCTGGCGTCGTGAGAGATCATAAGGGCCTGAGGGGACACTATGTATCGCCATCGCATTCGACTCCTGGCGCTCGGCCTTCTCGTCAGCGCCGCCTCCGCTCAATCCGACAATCGAGCTTTCCCGCAGTCGCCCGCAGCGCTGATCATCGACGGCGAGCTCGATGACGGCTTCTGGTCCTCGATTCCGTCCCAAACACTCCGACCGGCGCAAGCCGGTGTACCTTCCGAAATGGGAGGACAGATCAATGTAGGACTGCGTGGGGCGTATCTGTGTCTCGCGGCTCGCTTGCCGGAAGATCGGGGACGCGTGCTGGCCCGGTCATTCGGCCGCAATCCCGTCTGGGAGCGGCACGAGTCCGAAGCGCCCCCCGTGGAAGACCGGCTTCGGTTCCAGGTCGCCTACCAGGACGCCGGAGGAGACGATCATCGTTTGATACTGACCGTCAATCCCTGGGGCGCCTATCGCATCGAAGTGGACGGGCAACTCGCCTCCGGTTTGAACCCTAGCGTCGCGGCGATCGTCAACCCGACAGGCTGGAGGGTCGAGGTGGCCCTTCCCGTGGATTTGCTCAACCTCGGAAGCGGCCTGGCCGCCCGAAGGATCGGACTTCAGGTTGTTCGCATCCGGTCTCGCCGTCCGTTGGCGCCCGAGTTCCGTTGGTTCTGGCCGGCGCCCGAGTCCACGGAGGCTTATACGGCGCCCGCGTCCCTGGCCGATATGCCCGCTCCTGACTTCCGCCCGCCATTGCTTGGTAATACGGAACCTCCGCTCGAAGTCAGCCGCGTTGCCACTGTTCCTCCGATGCCCGAGTATCTGAATCCGTCCGCTCCTGAATGGGAAAGCGAGGCCTGGAAGACTGCCTCCGCCTTCCGGCTCCCGCGGAATGAACCGTATCCCCGGCTGCCCGAGTATCCGACCGAAATCAAGTGGCTTCATGACACCGAAACCCTCGCCTTGCTGATTCGGGTCGCCGAACCGGAGCCGCTGGTCGCCAACCACGGC
>CAYLSS010000499.1:0-4395 GCA_964385765.1 uncultured Solibacteraceae bacterium | reverse complement strand
CGCCGGCAGCGTGATCTCGCTCAAGCCGGCGTTGGGTCCGCTATTCATCCATCGCAGGTCATTCGCGATCTTCATCAGCGCCACGGCTAGATTCCTAAGAGCGCTGCTGAGCTCCAGCGACGCCGACGGGAAACTGATCGCGGCGACCGGATTCGCAGTCCGTTGCAATGGCAGCGCCATCTCCTCGGAAAGGTACTTCGTCACGTTGGGACCGAAATCGGGCGGGGCATTCAAACCGGTGCCGATCGCGGTGCCGCCGATGGGAAGCTGCGCCAGCCGTGGGAGCGCTGCCCGAATCTGCTCCCGGGCTTGCGCCACCTGGTCGTTCCAGGCTCCTATTTCGCTACTCATGTGCATGGGGAGAGCGTCCATGAGGTGGGTGCGGCCGGTTTTGATGACACCGGTCACTTCGCGGGCCTTCTCGTCGAGCGCCCGTACGAGCCGCTCCAGGGCGGGAAGCAGAGTCGCCTCCGTCTCCCGGTAGCAGCTCACGTGGATCGTTGTGGGAATGACATCGTTGCTGCTCTGGCTTCGATTCACGTGATCATTCGGATGCACCCGGCGCCCCAGCTTGCGGCTTGCCAGCGTCGCCAAAACCTCATTCATGTTCATATTCATGCTGGTGCCGGAGCCCGTCTGCATGACGTCGACCGGGAACTGGTCGGCAAGCGAGGGATCAGCCGCTTGCGAGGATGCATCGAGTATCGCCTCGGCGATCTCCGAATCGAGTTGATTCAGGCGGCTGTTGACAACGGCGCAGGCGCCTTTGATCGAAGCAAGACTCGAGATGAACGCAGGCGGAAACCGGCGCCGGCTCAATTTGAAGTTTTCGACGGCCCGCTGCGTCTGGGCTCCGTAGAGCGCATTTGCCGGCACCTGGATTTCACCAAGGCTGTCTCGTTCGGTGCGGAAGCCGTCGGTTTCATGGGAGGCTCTGGCCTCGGACATCATAAGAAATCTCCTGGGACCTCGCGCTACGCTGAGCGCTGCGTAATTGATCTTCCGAATTCGAGCATGCCAATTCCTTTGCATAGCCCGGGCTTTGCTACTCGAAGACAGTCTCGCCGGTATCCTCGTTACGGGCCATTTCAGGCAGTCTTCTCCTCTATGTCTATGCGAAACAGAGCCTCCTGTCACGGAGTCTCCTGTTAAAGTCAATTAAGGAGCGCGTTCCGACCTTAACCCCACACAGCAATGTGTCACATCGCTCCTTACCCCCTTAAATGAATAGAATCAGCAACACCAAGATGATCCGTGGACGAGAAACGCGCTTGTTGACCAACACCGCATTCGAACTGGCTCGTTCGCTCGAGCTGAAGACGCTTCTCGTCCAGGCGGACGAGATCAAGGACATTCGCCTGGTGGCGAAGTTGCGCGACACCGAGCGGATCATCTGGATCACCAGCCGCGACGAAGAGATTCCGGGCATGGATCAGACGAAGGACGTGGTCATTCCCATTCCCGAGGCCGCTCTCACACGGATGAGCCAACTGAACTTGGCCCTCTTTCTTGCTGTTTTGAATGGAGTGGTCGAGGCCGATGAAGGTGTTCTGTGCCTGTCCGGCTTCGTCGGCGCCGGACGCCTGGACATGCTGCTGGTGGCCAGGCCGACACAGGCTCTCCCCGGCATACGCCGCCACGAGGCCGAATTCATGGCAACCCGAGAGCTTGCCCGAATCTTGAGCATCACGTTGCGATTCGCGGCCGAGGGGCGGGAAGGCAATCCGATTGGAACTGCGTTCGTGCTCGGCGACCTGGAGGAACTCCGCCCTTATCTGCGGCAGTTGATCTTGAATCCCTGTTCCGGACATCCCGAGAGCGACCGCAACATTCACTCGCCGGAGCTCATCGAGACGCTCCGTGAATTCGCGGCGATGGACGGCGCGTTCGTCGTGGACTATTCGGGAACTGTCGAGTCGGCAGGCACCTATCTGGATGCGCCCATTCGACGGGCGAGGATGCGTCCCGGGCTCGGCGCCAGGCACGCCGCCGCCCAGGCCATCAGCGCCGAGACGAGCGCTATCGCGGTCGTCTTGTCCTCTTCATCGGGTACAGTGTCGGTATTTCATGAAGGCAAGGACATTCTCACTCTCGAAAAACCCCTCCGGAGAGCGACCGGGCGATCCGGGAACAAATCCCGATAGGACTGGCGAAGAGAAACGAAACATCCACTCACGCGGTCACTCCCTCAGAGTAAATTGAAGGTATTCACAACCGAACATGACCTACAGAACCTTGTTTTTTTGTATTGCTCTCGGCGCGATCGCAGCGGGTTGTGGCGGGCCAGGCCGAGAGGACGGTCGCGATGTGACAACCGATGAGATCCGGAAGGAAACCCGGGAAGCCCTCGACGCCACCGGACGGCTCATCATTCAGAAAAAGGAAGAATTCATGACTCAAACCCGAAAAGAACTCGAAACCATGGACGCACGGATCGAGGAGCTTCAGGTTAAGGCCGAGGCTGCCAGCGCTGAAAAGCGGGCCGAAATCAAGGAAGATATCCGCAAGCTCCGGGAGGAATACGCCGCTGCCAAATCCAGGATGGAGGAGTTTCAATCCTCGGGAGAGAAGGCCTGGGAGGATATGAAGTCGGGCATGGAAGACGCCATGAAGGATCTCCAGAAGGCGTACGATCGCGCCCGGTCACACTTTTCCTGACCTTATAGGATGAAACTGAAGTTGGAACGGCGTCGCTCCACCTGCCGCTTCCGAACTCAGCCTGTTTCTCCGACCTCGTGGTCCGGTCTGCGACCGCCGCCGGCCGCCAGCAGAATCAATATCGCGCCCGCAGCCAGCACAATGCCGCCCGCAATCGGCGGTAGTGGGATCGTCCGATAGCCTTGATCCAAACTTGCGCTCAACGGACCGAGGTCGAGGACTTGTCGTTCGAGCGTGGTGATGGTGATGCCTTGGAAGATCAAGACAGCGGTTCCCACGACGACTAAGAGAATGCCGAATATGACTGCGGCGACTTTCATGTGATATTCCTCCTTTTGGTTCGCCTTCCTCTAAGAAGATCGAATGGCGCGCGATCGGTTACGCAAACCATTTTCCTGCACACAGAGCGGCGTGCATCTGCACAAAAAGGGCACATTCGGACTTTGCCTGCCCGGTAATGTGCCCTGGTAACGGTTCAACTCGTGATTAAGGGTCGCCGCCGTCAGTGGATGTCGTGAGTTCGCAATTGCGCGGAGACGAAACCAAGAAGGCGGCTCTCGCGATCAAAGACCGGAAGATGCCGCAACCCGGCCATCAGCATCATTTGCAGCGCTTCGTCGGCGTCGACGTCCTCGACGCAGCCGATGATCTCTTGCGCCATTGCATCCGCGACACGTGTGGTTGCAGGATTCGAGACCGTGGCCTTTTCGATCAGCTCCCCGTCGGTGAGCATGCCCGAGGGCTGGCCATTTTCGGAGACAACGACGAGAACTGAAACGTCATGGCGATACATGCTGTTGGCTGCCTCCTGAAGGGTGGCTCGTTCCGGAATATGCACCACCGAGGTGTTGATCGCATTTCGTACCTTCATCTTCGCCTCCTTCCTGATTGTGTTTCTTTAGCGCCCGCGCTTGTCGCGATGGCTGTCAGGCGCGCATTCGGCGCAGTTGCTCGGCGTGCCGTGATTCATCGGCCGCCTGTTCTTCCATCTGGAGCTTCAACTCCACGTCGCCGGCCTGGTCGGCCATCGTCGCCAGCTTCTTGTAGTGAGCGACGTCGTCTTCCTCGGCCGCGAGATCCTGCTCGATCATCTGAGAGACTTCTTCCGGGACCTGCTTGAGCCGCGGCTCGGGCGCCGGTTTTCCGCCCAGCATGACGATCTTGTCGGCCAGATACTGGGCGTGACCGATCTCGTCTTTCACCTCGGCGCGATACATGCTTCGCAGAGGCTCATTACGGGCTCCCTGAATTGTGCTGCTTTGCAGCATGTATCGAACCGCGGTCGAAATCTCTCGATTGAGCGCTTCGTTCAAACCGTCGATAAGTTGCGAATTGTGCATAAGATTGTGTGCTCTCCTTTCCGTATCTAAGTCCTGTACTCCCGCTATTCCAGCTATCAGCCATGAGCCGGAGCGTTGACGGCGGCCAGCGTGCTTCCCGCTAGGCTGGGGTCTTCCGTTCGCGCGGCCAAGTCTCCCAGGGAAACCATCCCAACCGGGTGCTCGGCCTTGTCTAGGACAAGTAACCGGCGGACACCGAGCCGGCGCATAATCTCCGCGGCTTCATCGACGGTGTTGTCCTCTCTGCAACTGCCGATGGTCCTGGTCATCGCCTGGCGGACTACCGTCGCCTTTGGGTCGGCTCCTTCGGCAATGGTCCGAACGGTGATATCCCGGTCTGTCACGATGCCGATCAGCGTCTCGCCATCCACCACCGGCAGGGCGCCAATATCAAATT
>CAYLSS010000498.1:2420-4397 GCA_964385765.1 uncultured Solibacteraceae bacterium | reverse complement strand
TTATCGGGCTCTGCCGCCGTCCACTTCCGATAATGCTGGATTGCCTCCCCGGGCGGGCCGGAAGCGGCGAGTGCATCGCCGAGCAATCGCCGGGCCTGCGCCATCTCCGGGCGAGCCTCCACCACTTGGGTGAGCGGGGCCACCGCCTCCGCCGGCTGTCCAACCTCGAGATACGAGGCGCCGAGAAACAGCAGCGCGGGCACGAGGCCCGGTTGCAGATCGAGCGCCGCCTCGAAGCGAGGGATCGCCTCGGCATGCTTTCCCGACATGTAGAAAGCCATGCCGAGATTCAGCAGCAGGCCTGGATTGTCCGGAATGGATTCGGTGAGATCGCTGTAAACTTCAGCCGCCTCGTCGAACCGGCCCTCGGCCATTAACTGTTTGCCTAGCTGCGACTTTTCAATCAGCTCGGCCTGCTGGGCGCCGAGGAACGGAACCAGGAGGAGGAAAACGATGAAAAACGGGTGCACCCTTTTCAGGATGCACCCTATCGTGGTTGGTCGCGTGACCCCGACTACCAATGGAAGCGTAGTCCGAAGCGGATGGTGCGCTGGGTGTTGTCAGCGCTGGTAACCCGCATGAAGTTAGCACTATTCACATTGCTGTTTGGATTGTTGAAGTGGGGAGTGTTGGTGAAGTTGAAGAACTCCGCCCGGAACTCGACCCCGAACTGCTCGCGGATCGGGAAGTCGCGGAATACGCTGAAATCGAGGTTGGTCCGCCACGGACCATGCAAGATGTTGCGCCCGGTGTTGCCGAAGCGCTGCTCGGTAACAGGGGCGAAAGCGGTCTTGTCGAACCACTCCTGCGGGTCGCCGAACCGCTCGACCTCAGGCTTGACCAGGTCTGCAGTCTGGGCGTTGCCCGGGGCATTCAACGAGGCGCCGCTGGCGCTGACCGTGAACATCCGCCCGGAGAAGGTCGAGAATACGCCATTGATCTGCCAGTCGCCCAGGATCCAGCGGGTCGGCCCGGTGGTTGCGTACTGCCTGCCGGGACCGAAAGGCAACTCATAGACGAAACCCATCTGGAAGACATGGGGCTGGTTGTGGGTGGCATTCGCGCGGTTGCGGGAACGCTGGCTCGGAGTATTGAACGCCACACCGGCCCATCCGTCATCATCGGTCACGTTGATCGCCTTGGAAAACGTGTAGGCGCCCTTCAAGGTGAGGCCGTCCGCGGCCCGGCGGTTTACTGCCACCTGCAATGCGTGGTAGTTGGCGCTGTACTGGCCGTTCCAGAACAGCGTGGACGCGGTGCGGCCGAATTCGTTGAAAAACGGCCGGCCGGCGGCGCCGCCACCGATCGGCGCCGCATTGGCATCGAAGTCGGCGAAGCTGTTGACCGTCTGAGTTCCGACGTAGCCGACGGATGTCACGATATCGCCGGGCAGCCGGTTCTCGATCATGAAGTTCCAGGACTGGATATACCCGCGATTGATCTCATCGCCCGGGGAAATGGAGCGCATGAGAGCGGTTGGCGGGAGCTGGACGCGTTCGGCGTCAATTGGCGGACCGCCGAAATCGGGGATCCCTTCCTCGACGGAACCGAAGGCGGTGAACGTGTTCGGTCCCTCAAACCGCTGCGATACGGTCAACGGGAAGAAACCGCGGAGTGGACGCGCCAGCACCATCGGATTGTAAGTGATACCGTAACCAGACCGGATCACCATATCGTCTTTGACTCGGTAGGCAAGACCAACTCGAGGAGCAAAGAGCGACTTACTCCAGTCAACCCCGAGGTCTTTCGGATTCGCGCCGTTGCCGCCGAGGAGAACGTCGTTCGTCTCCTGGTCCCAAAGCTCGATTCCACCTCGTCCGGCGCGAGTCATTAATGGATAGAGTTCCCATCTCAGACCCAACGTCGCCGTCAGCTTGCGACTAATTTGCCAGCGGTCGCGCACGTAGAAGGCGAACTGCCACTCGAAGGCGGTCATTTTCTCATGTTGGAGCGCCTTGCCGACAAAGCCAGGCTGTC
>CAYLSS010000498.1:0-2410 GCA_964385765.1 uncultured Solibacteraceae bacterium | reverse complement strand
CGATATCCTGAAGGGGCGTTGGCCTGGCCGGTGGCCGGACCGCCGTTGAGCCCCGTGATGCCCTGACCGAAATTGAAGCGACCGCGAGGGCCGTCGCCAAGCTCCGGCTGCCAGTGGTTCAGGTGGTGCCGGACTCCGTCGAAGCCGAAGCGAATATCGTGCGGTCCGGTGATCTTGCTGAAGTTCTGAGTTAGAGTAAAGCTCTGATCATTCCGGAACGCCGGAATCCAGCCGGATACCTGGCCCAGGGAAGTGAAACCGGAGATATCGAAGCGCGGGATTCCGCTCTGCCGGATGTCCGAACCATTGGTTCCGGGAATACCCAGCACGTCGGACCCGAAGTTGGTGCCGAAGTCGTTACTGATGGATTGTTGGTCCATGCGGGTGAAGCCGATGGTGGTATCCATCAGGAAGGTGGGGCTGATGGTCCAGGTCTGTCCCCACGTGGCGACATAGACTTCCGTATCACCGGTACCCGCGCCACCGTCACAGAGGCAGGGCCCGCCGGCTTCGCCCAATCCGAACTGTCCGGTCACTTCGGCGCGCATATGGCTGAACTTCCCGAACATCTGGTGTGAGGGAGTCCGGTTCCAATTCACCTTGGCGTCATAGTTGTCGCGATTCATCTCCTGGGTGGAGGAGTTGAAGAAATTCGCCGTGACACCTGGCTGATTCGGGAGTGGCACGAGATCCTGCATCTGGCGTGTTATGTTGCTCTGCCGGGCCTGCGGGATGATATTGCCGGCGAACGGCTCTCGACCCGTACCGTCGGGATTGCCGGTCAGAGGGTCATAGATGGTCTGATCGAAGGCACTGAAATCTCCGGCGCGCTGGTCTTCGGTGGCCACTGTCAGGAGGCTGTTGCGATTAACGCGCTCGCGCAGACCTTCATATCCGCCAAAGAAGAACAGTTTGTTCTTAATGATCGGCCCGCCGAGCGTGCCGCCGAAGATGTTGATCAAGCTCTTGGGTGTATCCGGGTCCTTAAAGAAGAAGTTTTTTGCGCCGACAGCGCTGTTGTCGTGCAGCCAGAAGCCCGAACCATGCAGTTCATTGGTACCCGACTTCGTGACGACGTTGATGGCCGCACCGCCGGCCATGCCCTGCTCGGCGTCAAAGTTGTTGGTGGAAACGTTAACCGTTTCGACTGTCTCCGCGGGCGCCACATAAACGGTATGGTGGGGCAGCCAGATATATACGTTGGTCGCCCCGTCGAGCCGGGTGTTATTGTTGTTCCGGTTGGTTCCGTTAATGTTGGTCGTCAGCGCGCGCGCAGGAGTGTCCGTATTTGCGTTCTGAAACCGCGTTGGCGTGGCCCCAGGGACCAGGTCCAGCAAGGACTGATAGTTGCGGTACTTCGGCAGGGGCAGATTCGTCACCTCCTGCGAACTCAGTTCGGAGCTGACATCCGTTTCGTCGGTCTGCAATGCAAGCGTGTCCGCCTCGACCGTCACCTGCTCGGTGACCTCACCGACTTCGATGCTCACATCCACCCGCGCCACGGCGTTGGCTGAAACCGAGAGATTGCTTCGAGTATAGGTTCGGAAGCCGGGTGACGAAATCCTGACGTCGTAGGTGCCCGGAAGCACATTGATGATACTGAACTGTCCGGCGTTTCCGGTTGTCGTCTGGCGAACCTGTTGGGTTTCCAGATTGGTGATTTCTACAGTCGCTCCAGGTACAACCGCGCCGGTCTGGTCAGTCACGGTTCCGGTGATGGAACCGTAAAGGACCTGCGCCGAGGCAGGAGTCGCCCAAAGGCTGACACTCAACGCGGCAATGATCGCAAAAGACAATCGTCCCGGCCGGGACGCGCACTTCTCCCACAAGGCTTTCATGAAGCCCCTCCTTTTAGTTGTGATGTAACCCCTTGCTTCCTCGTGTTACAACCACCCTCTGAAACAAAGGTATTAGTTATACACACGCAGGAATATATTTTCCCCAGAGGGATAACCCTTTGTCGGGTTTCCTTAGGAGTTATAGTAAGGCTAACGGCAATAAGATTCAAGGTCACATCTGCAAAAGACCCGAATTGGCGCGGGCTCTTTACAAGTGGACCGCAGTCCGGCGGCGGCAGAGGATGGGACGGGTCAGGTCCGGGGGCTCGATTCCGGGAAGCGGGCCAGGTAGCGACCGGGATCCTCGACCTGTCCGGAGCCCTGTCGCAGGGTCTGGAAAGACCCTGAGGCCAACGACTTCCAGCGCTCGGCGCCGCCGTCGGGCCAGATCACGACAACGCTATCCACGGCGGGCGCGTCGCCGAGGCCGAAGTGCACTCGGGGGTCGCTGGCGCTGCAGTAACTGGCGTCGGTGTGACTGCGACGCCATAGCGGAAGACGGCCCTCACGAAAAACGCCGACCCGGGCGCCCAGTCCCTGGTGGTTGGCGCTTGAGCCTTCGAGCGCGACTG
>CAYLSS010000497.1:0-4402 GCA_964385765.1 uncultured Solibacteraceae bacterium | reverse complement strand
GAGATCGCCGTCCTGCTCGTAGTACCTCTTAGCCATTCAAGACTCCCTTTTTCGAGTTGCTGTTCTTTGCTTCTTCGCCCGCGGGTACCGGAGCCGAAAGGCGCAGTTTCCGCGGCTCGAGTGATACCGCCACCATTCCGGACCGCGTCACCTCGATCTCCCCGTAGCTTCGCATCACGTTGATGAACTCATCCAGCTTCTCAGTCGCGCCCGTCGCTTCCAGGGCAAAGCCCTCCACCGACGAATCCACCACCCGCGCTCCGAAAATCTCCGCCTCCTTCAGGATCGCCGTTCGCGACTCCTTGGCTGCGCGGACCCGCATCAACACCATCTCGCGGGCTACTCCGGGCGCCTCGGTCAGGTCAATCGCCTGCAACACATTCACCTGCTTGTTGATCTGCTTGATCACCTTCCGCCGCTCCGACGGATCGGCATCCACCACGATCGTCATCCTCGACAAGGCCGGGTCGATCGTTCGGGCCACGGTCAGGCTCTCAATGTTATACCCACGGGCGCCAAGCAGCCCCGTGATTCGCAGCAAGGCTCCCGGTTTGTTTTCGACGAGTAACGATATCACCTGCAGCACGGATAGATTCTCCTTCCCTTACTTGGCCACCGGCACTGGTTCGGGTTTCGGCGCGCCGAACACCATCTCGCTGATCGCGCCGCCCGCCGGCACCATCGGGTACACGTTCTCATACGGCGCTACTTTGACATTCAGCAGGTAAGGACCCGGTTCGTTTACCGCCTCGGCCAACGCATCCCGGAGCTGATGCGGCTGCTCGATCGTGCGGCCCGGGAACCCGTACGCTGCGGCCAGTTGCTGCGCGTCCGGAAAGCAGTCCAGCGTCACCGCGCAAAGACGGTTGTTGTAGAACAGATCCTGCCACTGCCGCACCATTCCGAGATAGCCGTTGTTGACCACCACGATCTTGACCGGCAGGCCGTTGCTCGCAATCGTCGCCAGCTCGGGAACCGACATCTGGAATCCGCCATCGCCCACCAGCGCGAAGACGAGCTTGTCCGGATGGGCGAATTGCGCTCCCATCGCCGCCGGCAGCCCGAAGCCCATTGACCCCAACCCCCCGGAGTTGAGCCACAATCGCGGCCCGTTGAATCGCACGAACTGTGCGGCCCACATCTGATGCTGGCCGACGTCCGACGCCACAATCGCCTTGCCCGCCGACAGACGGTCGATCTCCGCCATCACGTGCTGCGGCTTGATCTCCGACTCCGATATCTCCGGCTTCAGCGGATGCTCGCTCTGCCACTCCCGAATCTGCTTCCACCACTCCTGGCGCGCTTCCGCATTGCGCTCCTTGTGGTACGGCGCCAGTTCTTCGAGTACCGACACGAGCTTCCGCAGGACGCGCCTCGCATCCCCCACAATCGGCAAATCAGCCGCCCGGTTCTTGCCGATCTCGGCCGGATCGATGTCCAGGTGGATCACCTTCGCGTGCGGGGCAAAAGCCGCCAGACGTCCGGTTACCCGATCGTCGAATCGAGTGCCCAGGGCAATCAGTAAATCAGTGTGCGTCATGCCCATGTTCGCCGCGTAGCTGCCGTGCATGCCCGGCATGCTGATGAAGTTCGGATGATCGGCCGGCAGCGCGCCCAGCCCCATCAGCGTGTTGACGGCCGGCAGATCCACCAGTTCGACCAGTCGCCGCAGCTCCTCCGACGCTCCCGACGAGATGATCCCGCCGCCGGCGTACACGAACGGACGCTGCGCTTCCCAGATCATCTGCGCCGCGCGCCGGATCTGGCCGGCGTGCCCTTCCGAATAAACTTTGTACCCCGGCAGGTGGATCTCATTCACCGGCGTGTAGTGCGCCTGGTCCTGGAAGATGTCTTTCGGGATGTCCACCAGCACCGGACCCGGCCGGCCCGTCGAAGCCAGGTAAAATGCCTCGTGGATGATCGTGGGCATGTCGGCGATGTTCTTGATCAGGAAGTTGTGCTTAGTCGCCGGCCGCGTGATGCCGAACGTGTCCGCCTCCTGGAAAGCGTCGCTTCCGATCATCTTCGTGGCCACCTGCCCGGTCAGCGCCACGATCGGTGTCGAGTCCATCAAGGCGTTGACCAGACCCGTGGTCAGGTTCGTGGCCCCGGGTCCCGACGTCGCGCAGCAAACGCCGGTCCTCCCCGTCGACATCGCGTAACCGGATGCCATGAACGCCGCATTCTCCTCGTGCCGCACCAGAACATGGCGAATCGGGTGCTCGTACATCGCATCGTAGAATGGCAGCACAACGCCGCCCGGATAGCCGAAGAGGCAATCCACCCCTTCTCGAACCAGGCATTCGAGAAGAATCTGTGAGCCGCTCATCAAGTTCGACATAATGCAATCCTCTCCTTGTCAAAGTCCTTCCAGACTCCCCGATTGCCGTCCAATCAGGTATCGTCGAAGCTCCTATACGAAAAAAGGCCACCGGCTGGCTTGATCGCCCCGCCGGTGGCCTTCGGTCTCTGCTCCGAGGCCCGCTTAGGCGGGGCCGCCTACGATGACCTTAATAATGAGGATGTCTACGGCAACAGCGAGTGCGGTGGAGTCCAGACTCACTCCGGTCTGGCCATCTCCGTTCCTGCCCAATTTGGCCACCGACTCCACGAATCTAGGGTAAACCAGAAGCTTGCCAAATGCAAGCAATGAAAGATATCAATCTCTTTAATGGAGTTATTACAGTCAAGATTTCGGCGATCGGTCTTCAGTCGTCTCCCGCCGCCATCCGGTGAGGATCGTTGACAGCAAGCACCGGCCCGCCCCTCAATTGCATCCTTCGCGCCAGTGGATCCCTGCTCTGGGCGAACGCCGCCATTTCGGCCGCCGGAATCTTAGACCGCTTCGGTGGTTTCATCTTCGCGAAGTTCATGTACTTCCCGTTCTTTCGAATGCGGAAGTCGAGGTGCGGTCCGGTCGAAAGCCCGGTCGAGCCGACCAACCCGATCCGCTGGCCTTGCGTCACTCTCTGCCCCTTCTTCACCAGTCGTCGCGACAGGTGCAGGTACATCGTCTCGAATCCATTCGCGTGCCGGATCTTGATCAGGTTCCCCGATCCCCCTGATCGGCCCGAGAACGTCACCCGTCCCGATGCCACCGCCCGCACCGGAGCCCCTGTCGGCGCCGCGTAGTCGACCCCCAGGTGCGGCCGGTACCGCTTCAGCACCGGATGAAAGCGGCGATACGAAAAACGCGAGCTGATCCGCGCGTTGAACTCGAGCGGCGACCGCAAAAACGCCGCCCGCAGCGAATTACCGTCGTGGGAGTAGTATTGCTGTTCGCCCGTCTCGTCCTCGAAAAGGTAGCCGTCGTACGGCGTTCCCTGGTTCACGTACTTTGCCGCCAGCACCCGCCGATAGGTCGCCGGCTGCCCGTTCAGGTATTCCTTTTTCTCCACCACCAAACAGAACTCATCGCCCGGCTGCGGATCGGTGTAGAAGTCCAGGTCCCAGGCGAAAATCTCAGCCATTTGAATCGCCAGCTCCGGACTCTCCCCGGTACGCTGCATGCTCATGAAGAGCGAATCCTGAATCACCCCGCATACCAGCGCTTCCCGAATGAAGCCTGGAATCTCGATGACCGAGGCCTGGAAACCCTCTTCGGATCGGGCGAGTTGCAGCTTGTGGTCGGGATCGATCGCGTATTCAAAGGCCTCGAGCCGCCCCTCCGGCCAGCGCTTCAGCGTCAGCTCGGTTCCGGCGCGAAACTTGCGGACATCGAACGAGCCTTCGATCGTCTTCACCATCTCGAAGCGTTCCGGCTGCCCGACCCCCGCCCGCTCCAGCAGCCCGTCCAGCGTATCCCCGCGGCGTATGGGAATGGTCTCTTCCTCCATCGCCACGCTGTGCCACGCCACCGGCGGCGCAGCCATCCGGGCCAGCATCGGCTGCAGCCCCTCTATCGTGTGAGCCAGCGACCCAACAGCAAGCGCCACGCACCCAGCGCATAAGGCGAACACTCCAATCCACAACCGCATAATTCTGGACATGATACCCAATCTATCCGCAATCATGTTATAGGTCAAACATATTTTAAATGGAATGTTTCGCCACACCGCACCGCCCCCGCTGTCGCCGCTCATCTCCCCGCTTTGTCCCAAGACACCCGCGGGCCGCCCGTTGACACCGCTGTGAGGCTCTGTTGTAATAATCCATAGACACCACTGCTCCTCAGTAGCTCAATCGGTAGAGCATTCGGCTGTTAACCGAAGGGTTGTAGGTTCGAGTCCTACCTGAGGAGCCAATTCTTTGTCTGCGTACTTCTCACACCCCGGTTGTTAACGAGTTAGGCTCGACGTGTGTCCGGGCGATCAGGGGCATCATCGCTACGAACGACGGGCAGCGTGAGAGTAACACCCTTGGATGCGGTCCCTTCGCCGGCCGAAGTGTGTCGAGGGAAGGA
>CAYLSS010000496.1:500-4407 GCA_964385765.1 uncultured Solibacteraceae bacterium | reverse complement strand
GACGCTGCCAAATGGGACGAAATCCCGGTTCCGTCCAATTGGCAGATGCACGGCTACGGGATCCCGCACTATACGAACATCGTCTACCCGTTCGAAAAGAACCCGCCCTATATCCGGCATGACAACAATCCGGTCGGCTCCTACCGGCACACCTTCACTGTCCCGGCTGGTTGGGACGGGCGGCAGGTCTTTCTGCACTTCGACGGCGTCGAGTCGGCCATGTACGTCTGGATCAACGGCCGGAAGGTCGGCTACAGCCAGGGCAGCCGCACGCCGGCCGAGTTCAATATCACGGAATACCTCCAGGAAGGCGAGAATCTGCTGGCGGCCGAGGTCTATCGCTACTCCGACGGCTCTTACCTCGAAGACCAGGACTTCTGGCGCCTCAGCGGCATCTTCCGCGACGTCTACCTTTTCTCGGTCCCTGAGCTTCATGTTCGTGACTTCTGGGTCACCACGCCGCTCGACGCGGACTACGAGGACGCGCGGCTGAAGCTGAACGTGAAGGTCCGCAACTACGGCTCTTCCTCGGGCGAGGTGTCGGTAGAAGGTGTCCTGCTGGACGGCGATGACGAAGTGGTCAATCTCGGTTCGAAGCGAGCCTCGGTGGCGGGCGGCGCGGAATCTGAGGTGGAGTTCGACGTCGCCGTCGCGAATCCGAGGAAATGGTCGGCCGAGTCGCCGTACCTTTACCAACTACTGATCACGCTGAAGGACGATGGCGGGGACGTCCTCGAGGTGATTCCCGAGAACGTCGGTTTCCGCACGGTCGACGTCAAGGGCGGACAGCTTCTGGTGAATGGCAAGGCCATCTACATCAAGGGCGTAAACCGCCATGAGCACGACCCCGACCTCGGCCACGTCCCGACCACCGAGATGATGGTGCGCGACATCGAACTCATGAAGCAGTACAACATCAACGCGGTCCGCACCAGCCACTATCCCCACGCGCCGGAGTTCTATGCGCTGTGCGACCGCTACGGACTATGGGTTGTCGACGAAGCGAACATCGAGTCGCACGGCATGGGCTACGGTCCTGAATCGCTCGCCAAGGACCCGAAATGGCAGAAGGCGCATCTCGATCGCATCGAGCGCATGGTGGAGCGGGACAAGAACCATCCGTCGGTCATCACGTGGTCGATGGGCAACGAGGCTGGCGACGGCATCAACTTCGAGAAGGCGAGTGACTGGATCCACCGGCGCGACCCAACTCGTCCGGTGCACTATGAGCGAGCCGAGGAGCGTCCCCACGTGGACATCGTCAGCCCGATGTATGACACGATCGAGCAAATCACGGCCTATGCCGAAAAGAACCCCGACCGACCGCTGATCCTTTGCGAGTACGCCCACGCGATGGGCAACAGCGTCGGCAATCTGCAGGACTACTGGGACGCCATCGAGAAATACCCGGTGCTGCAAGGAGGCCATATCTGGGACTGGGTCGACCAGGGTCTGCGGCACGAGACTGGCCAGGGCGTCGAGTTTTGGGCCTATGGAGGCGACTTCGGTGACAAGCCGAATGACGGCAACTTCTGCATCAACGGCCTGGTCCAGCCGGACCGGCGGCCCAACCCCCATATCAACGAGGTCAAGAAGGTTTACCAGTACATCGAGGTCACGCCGGCGGATCTGACAGCAGGCCGCGTCCGCGTTCGCAACAAGTATGACTTCATCGATCTCTCGGCGTTCCAGGGCTCGTGGGAGTTGTTCGCTGACGGGGAATCGATTGCCGGCGGAGAGCTTCCGGTCCTGGATATCGCGGCCGGAGAGGAGGAGGAGTTGACGCTGCCCATCCGTCAGCCCCCGCTCGAGGCCGGCGCCGAGTACTGGCTTACAGTACGCTTCGCGCTACGGAACGATGCGCGGTGGGCGCTGGCGGGCCATGTCGTCGCCTGGGACCAGATGAAGATGCCGTGGGAGGCGCCGGCCGCGCCCGTTGCCGATATCGATGCCATGCCCGCGTTGCGTCTCACGGAGACTCCGAGCAGGATCACGGTCCGCGGCCGAAATTTCCAGGTGGAGATCGGGAAGCGCAGCGGTGCGATCGAATCATTTCAGGCCAATGGGCGGGAGCTTGTCGGGCAGCCCCTGACGCCGAACTTCTGGCGCGCTCCGATCGACAACGATATCGGCAACAAGGCGCCAAAACGCTGGAGCGTGTGGTGGCTGGCGGGACCGAACCGGACCATTCAGAACATTGAGACGACGCAGCCCCGACCGCAGGTCGTAAAGGTGGTGGTCGACTCCATGCTTCCGGCCGGCGGTTCCAATTACGGCAATATCTACACCGTCTACGGAAGCGGCGACGTGGTTGTCGAGGCGAACTTCATGCCGAAGGGGCCGCTGCCCACCATCCCGCGCTTCGGCATGCAGATGGCTGTTCCGAAGGATCTGGAAGTGATGACGTGGTACGGACGGGGACCGCACGAGAGCTACTGGGATCGTCAGACCGGCGCCGCCGTGGGACGTTACTCCGGCTCGGTCAGCGAGCAATTCCATCCCTACGTGCGCCCGCAGGAGACGGGCAACAAAACCGGTGTCCGGTGGGTCGCGCTGACTGACTCCAATGGCGCCGGCCTGCTTGCCGCCGGCATGCCGCAACTCAACGCGAGCGCCTGGCCGTTTACGCAGCAGGAGCTCGAAGAAGCCGAACACACCCACGAGTTAGGCCGCAGTAACCACATCACCGTTAATCTCGACTACAAACAGACCGGTGTGGGCGGCGACAACAGTTGGGGCGCGCGAACGCATCCGGAATACCGCTTGCAGCCGGATCACTACAACTATCGCTTCCGACTGCGGGCTCTGGCCAGCGGCGACGACCCGTCGAAGCTTAGTAAGTTGCGGTTCGATTGACGCGGTACATTATCGAACTAACTTCGATATTGCCTTGAAATGCTCGTTTCTGGAGTCGATGAGCCATTCGAAGACGACGGATTCGGTATTGGTGACCACGACTCCGGCGTGGCGTAAGCGCGCCATGGCATTCTCGCGGTGCGCCGGATTGCGCGAGCAAACGGCGTCTTCCACTACGTAGACCTCGATGCCGCCGCTGGCAAGATCGAGGGCCGTTTGAAGCACGCAGACGTGCGCCTCCATCCCGACGATCACAATCTGGCGGCGGGTGGCAGTCTGCGGGGAGAATCCCTCGGCGCCGCCGCAAGAGAAACACGTCTTCTCGAACCGCCTGGCGCCGGCGGGGAGATTCGCGATCAACTCTGGGTGGGTTGCTCCGAGTCCCTTCGGATATTGCTCGGAATAATACACGGGGATATCGAGCAAGCCGGCGGCTTGGGCGAGGATGCCCGCCGAGCGGAGGATCCGCTCACGAGCATCCTGGGGCATGGCGGCCGCGAGGCGCTCTTGAACATCGACGAACAGGAGCGTCGAATCTTCTGACCGGCAGGCAAGCGGGCGCGATGTACTCATGCCCTTCTATTGCCGGTCCGGCTCGACTTCCGGCACCTTGAGCTCGCGGCGCAGCCGGAACAGCTCCGACCTCAGCTCCTCCTGGACGTCCTCGTAGCGAGGGTCGCCGTAGACGCTGCGCAGCTCGAGCGGATCGAGTTCGCGGTCATAGAGGTCCCATTCGTCGCTGTCATAGAAGTGCACCAGCTTATGTGTCGCCGTAACCACGCCGTAATGGCGCGCCACCTTGTGCACGGCCGGCGGACCTTCGTAATAGTGATAGTAGAAGCTCTTGCGCCAGTCCTCGGCGACCTCGCCTTTGAGCAGTGGAACCAGGCTGTGGCCCTGCATGTCTTCGGGGATCTCCGCGCCGGCGATGTCCAGGAATGTTTCGGGATAGTCGACGTTCGCGACCAGGTGGGTATCCTCGCTGCCGGCCTTGACGACGCCCGGCCACCGCACAATCCACGGCGTGAGCGTGCTGGCCAGGTAGCAGTTG
>CAYLSS010000496.1:234-490 GCA_964385765.1 uncultured Solibacteraceae bacterium | reverse complement strand
GCCCGGCCACCGCACAATCAGCGGGGTCTTCAGCGACTCGTCATAGATCCAGCGCTTGTCGAACCAGCCGTGCTCGCCGAGGTAGAAGCCCTGATCGGAGCTGTAGATGACAACGGTGTTTTCCGCCAGGCCCTCCTCGTCGAGATACCGGAGCAGCCGGCCGATGTTATCGTCCACCGACGTAATACAGCGCAGATAGTCCTTGATGTAGCGCTGGTATTTCCAGCGGACCAGGTCACGTCCGGTGAGGTTCGCG
>CAYLSS010000496.1:0-224 GCA_964385765.1 uncultured Solibacteraceae bacterium | reverse complement strand
GTGGCGAAAGGCATCGTTCTTCGGCTTGTAGACGGCGTCCCAGACGCGCTTCTGCTTCTCGGTCATCCGGGCGTAGCTCTGTTGGAGATCCTCATTGCCCACCAGCGGCATGATCTTCATGTCGTGTTCCCACTGCATGTGCTCGCCGATCTCCATCTCCTGTTCCCGGAGAACGCTGGCGCGGTTGGTATAGTCGTCGAACAGGGTGGGTGGCTCCCACATAT
>CAYLSS010000495.1:0-4409 GCA_964385765.1 uncultured Solibacteraceae bacterium | reverse complement strand
GAACTACGATCCAATCGACCAGGGAGAGCGCCGGCAGCAACTCGATCCCGACACCGGCAAGCCGTTCGTGAGCAGCGACCAGGTACCGCACTACAAGATGCACTCCTACTTCGGCAACCAGTGCCTGCTGGCCGGCGTGGAGCCGGCGCGCTATTTCATCTGGGACGCGATTCGCGGCATCGACTACCTCACGTCGCGGCCGGAGGTGGATCCGGAGCGCATCGGCGTGACCGGGAATTCCGGCGGCGGGAACCTGACCGTCTTCACGGGCGCGATCGATGACCGGGTGACCGTAGCGGTGCCTTCCTGCTATGTCACCAGTTACCGGCGAATGCTGGCCATCAACGGCATCCAGGACGCCGAGCAGAACGTTTCGCAATCGCTTGCATACGGCATCGAGCACGCTGACTGGCTGCTGGCCCGGGCGCCGAAACCGACGCTGCTGCTCACCACGACCCACGATTTCTTCCCCATTCAGGGGGCTCGCGAGACCGAAGCCGAGTTGAACCGTGTCTACCAGGCGATGGGAGCGCCGGCGAACTTCGGCCGCGTTGAGGACGATCACGGCCATGGTTATACCCGCAAGACCAGCGAGGCGAGCTACGCCTTTCTGATGAAGCACCTGGGGGTCGATGGCAACCCGGCGGAAGAGACCTATGCAGCGCCCACCGAGGCGGAGTTGCAGGTTACCGAGACAGGCCAGGTGGCGACCGCATTCCGCGGACAGACCGTCTTCGATTTCAACCGCCAGGAGACAGCCCGCCTGCTCGAGCGGCTGGAGAATTCGCGAAGCGGTGAAGGCCACACGACGCAGGTGACCGATGAAGCGCGCAAGCGATCCGGCTACCTCGCTCCCGCCGCCCGCGACGACGTAATCTACCGTGGAGGCTTCCAGTTCGACGGCTATCGCATTGAGAAGTACGCCCTGGATGGCGGCCGGAACGCCGTGGTACCGGCGCTGCTCGCCCTTCCTGACAGCGAAGGACCGTACCGCACCGTCATTTATCTGCATCCGGATGGAAAGGAAGGCGACAAGACGGCGATTGAAAAACTGGTGCGGGCGGGATATGCGGTTTTGGCTCCGGATGTCATCGGCATCGGCGAAACAGCTCCCCGCATCGGCCGTCAGAATGACCACAATGCCCCCTACTACGAAGGGGCGCTGATCGGCGCCAGCGTGGTCGGCCTTCAGGCCATGGACCTGACCCGCGTGGTCGCCTGGCTCCAGTCCGACGAGCGGATTCAGCCCGGCAGCATCGGAGTGCTCGCAACCGGCACTCTCGGACCCACCGCCATACACGCCGCCGCCTTCCATCCAGAGATCCGGTGGCTGGCTCTCGACGGGACGCTTGCCACCTATGCATCGGTAGCTATGAACCGCTATTACACGGTTCCGACAAGCTTGATGGTTCCGGGTGCGCTCGCCGCCTACGACCTGCCGGACCTGATCGGCGCGATCGCTCCGAGGCGGGTAGCCATCGTCCGGCCGCAAGATCACCGAGGCGAAACGCTGGCCGGGGCTGAAGCCGATCGAGCTTATACCTATGCTGTGTCACGGTACGAGTCCCTCAATGCCGGATCTCAATTGCGCCTGATCGGCGATGGAGAATCAGTGGTCGATGTCGTTGGGTGGTGCGCGGAGTAGTGCGTGACGGTGACTACCGGACGCATCCCGCGCTCTCTCCCGTTCGCCCCACCTTAGCGCCGGCCGGCTGCCCATAGAATTGCGTTATTGACAAGACGCTTGTAGGTCGGGTGCATGTGAGCCTGGCGGCCGTGACCCAGCTCGATGGAGACGACGCGCGACTTTTCACAGGGGCCGATCCAAACGAGCGGACCGTCGCTGGTGGGATGATCGGTTTTCAACAGCACCTCGATGTCCGGCGAGAACCACATCCCCTTGTAAGTCTCGTCATTGATCTCGAACTTATCGATACCTTCCAGTATGGGATGTTCTTTCACCGGGTAGGCGACCATATCCACATCATGCTTCCACGTAGTTTTCCACTTGAGCGGTTTGCTTTGCTTTTTCAGCCAGCGGGCGCCGACTACCTCTTCGTACCACCACCGCCAGTCGCTGTAGTCGACCAGTGCATGGTGAAGCAGGACGACGCCCTTGCCGCCCTCGACGAAGGCGGTGAGGTTGTCGCGCTCTTCATCGGAGATCTCCTGCATCGAGTCATAGAGTACGAGCACGTCGTAGCGGGGGCGGAGGTCGCCGCGGCGGTAGGGCATGGGATGCGGGTCAACGGTCGCTTTGATCTCCGGGTTCCCTTCAAACAGCGTATAGAAGGATGTTTCGTAGGTGTGCCCGCCAGTGACCACGAGCGCGCGGACCGCTTCTGCAGACGCAATCCCACCGAAAAACGCACTCAGAAGAGACAGGGTCAAGAGTTGTCTCGCATTCATATCGTCCACTCCTTTCGCCACTAAATGCGGCGACCTTCCCTACAGGAACTGGAGTATATCGAAAGAAACAGGTGTGATTGGCCGCCCCCTGGCCATCCCGAAGACTGGGGCAAGGCGAGCGAAAGCGCAATTTGGCGGGATCTCTTCACTGCAGATCGCGTGTTACCATCGATTCCGCGGTCACTTGCGGTCGCCGAGGCCATGCATCGAACCGGATATTCCTGTTCCTTCCTGGCATGGACCCTTTCTACGGCCGGCGGATCGAACGCACCCAACAAGTCGAGTCATTTCAATTCCGGGATTTGCCGGGGGTCGCGCTCCTGACGGTTTCCGGCGAGTCTTTCGAGTTGCCACAAGGGATCCGGCTGACCTGGACCACGGAGAAGCAGTAGGCTTCCGTCCTGCCCGCTGATGAGAGCGGCGCGTTTGAGTCAAGGTTCGCGGGCCGGCAAAGCAACCTGCCGGATGTGAGGAAAGTGCCCGAGCACCCGGCCCGCCATGGCCATTCCGCTCAGAAAGGCGCCTTCCACGCGCGGACCGGCGCACCAGTCGCCGCAGGCGCCGATGGACATTTGGGGGTCGAAGAGACAGCGATCCTCCAGGGGCTCCGGCGGGAGGGCGTAACGCCAGCGGTGCGCAGTCGCATAGAGAGAATCGCGCCGCGAGAGTCCATTGGCGTTGAAGAACGCCGGCAAGAGCAGCTCGACCACTTCCTCTTTCGCGAGTTCAAGATGAGCCTCGGACCATTCCGGGGACGCGTGGACAACCCAGCAGTCCGCGCCGTGGCTGCGGCCGGGTTTGCTGCTATTCCTGCCAATCCATGACAGAGGCCCTTCCCGAACGAAAGCGCCTTCATAGGGAACGTCGAGTAGTTCGCCAAAGGCCGCCAACAGAGCCCAGCAGCCCGTCATGCGGACGTTCGCCGCGGCGCGGGCAAGGGTGGGCGCTTCCGCGCACAAGGCTGCCGCCTGAGGCGCGGGCAGGGCCACCACCAGGACGTCGAAACCACCCGACTCTCGTCCTTCACTATCAATCAGCCGCCAGGCGTTGTCACTGCGATGAGCGGCCGTGATCTCAGTTCCGCAGTGGACTTCGAGATCCCGGGCCAGGTGCCGGCAGATGGAATCCATGCCGGGGGCGCCGACAAAGCGGCGCTGCAGCCCCGTTGCGGCATCGTTTCCGGTCCCGCCGCCGAGCGAAACAAATCGTCCGGTCCATTCGGCGGCAAGGCCCTGGTCGCACCAGGCGTCCACATAGCGCCGAAAACAGGCGTGGCGTGCCGTGAAGTACTGCGCTCCGTGGTCGAAGCGCAAACCCGCCGCCGATTCTCGTGTCGACATGCGGCCGCCCGGCCGGCGCCCCTTGTCGAATACCTGTACCGAAAAGCCGTGGTCGTGGAGGGTCCGGGCACAGAACAGACCCGAAATTCCGGCCCCGACCACCGCGACCGATGGACGGCTGAGGTCGCGGGTGATGCGGCGATGATAGACATCCGGGTCCAACCGGGCGCTATGCTCCCGGCTGCTCCGGCCGCGCACAGTACCGAAGATCGGGCGTTCGGGATGGAATGGACGATCGAACTGACCGAGGCACCACAACAGGCCGCTCTGTGAACATGGGCTGCATCCATCGAGACCGTACCGATGATTGAGGTCGATCATCGTCCGCAGAGCCGTCTCGGGATCCGGGGTCCAACTCAGCAGGGCCTTGCCCCAGCTCATCCGGAGACTGTTATGGAGTTCGCCATGCAACAGCAGCGTACGTTGAGCGGCGTTCCACAGGGGATCGTCTGTTTGCGCCCGGGCCAGCGTTTCCCAATCGTACTGAGCCGGCCGGGGGTCGGACCGGTGTTTGCGGAGCGTACTCGCCGCCCAGGAAGGAATCCCGTCAAGCTCCTCGTGGTCCGGACGGTGGAAACAGAAAGAATGGGCCATTTCGCGCCAGACGAGTAACTCGTCAAGGAACTTCTCGGCCCCGGCGCCCCCGACGTCCGCGGCTTC
>CAYLSS010000494.1:0-4411 GCA_964385765.1 uncultured Solibacteraceae bacterium | reverse complement strand
GTCCAGCACGAGCTTCTTGTTTGCGAGGCGAGGTTTGCCGTCCGAATAGTCGATCTCGCCGGTCCAGATTTGCGAGGCTTCCTCGGGGAGATCAGTGTTCTCATCATCGATGGTCCAGGCGATTTTGAGCTGCGATCGCGAGACCGCCGGCCCTTCGGAGCACATCTCGCCGAGGGCGATGGGGGGGCTGTCCAATTCGCTGCCGAGCACCCACAGCTCGGCGGTCTTCTCCCGCGCGGCGGAGTGGTTCTGTGGATCGAAGGTCCGGGAGCCCGAGAGCAGAATGTCGCCGTTCGAGAGGTAGAGCGCGCGGGTATAGCCGTTGTGGTAGTAGTGATGCGTCATCGGGCGGATGATTTCAGTTTCCAGTTCGATCTCGTAGACATCGCCGTAAGTCTTTTCGACGAATAGAATCCGTTTGCCGTCGTGCGACCAGTCCGCCCGCTGGCCGAAGTAGGTGATGCGGCGGATGTAGGACGGATAGCTGGTGTCGGTCCATTGGCCAGATTCGTTGTTCGCGACGGCATTGTCGACAGGGCTCTGCGGCTGGCATCCGAAGCCCAGCAAAATCAGAGCGAGTGAGATACGGGGCATAAGAGCGGTCCATTGTAGTCGCATCTTGTTCTCCTCAAAGAGGGATGGTACGCATCATATACCAAGCGCGCCCGAGGAGCGATTCTGTCAGAATGGCTGGTATGCACTGGATCTGCTTCGCTACCTTCCTTTTCGCGACGGTGACGGGGACCGCCGCCGAGCCTCCCTTTCCGGACGCGGTCGAGTTGTCCGGGAAGTGGCAGCCGGTGATCTGGGGGACGCCGGAGAATCCGAAGCCGGGGCGTCCGAAGAACGTTTCAGGGGATGAACTGGCGGCGCTGCCCGACGAGATCACGGTGAGCGCCGGGGAAGCCGAAAAGTTCACTCATTGGCAATGGGGGGACTGCCGGCTGCAGTTCGAGGCGAGTGGAGGAGCCGAGATACTGCTACTCGACCGGTACAGGGTCTACCCGCCGGCGAAGGCTGGTTCGGGCGAGTGGACGCGGGTCGAGGTACGCTTCGTGGCTCCGCGGTGGAAGGACGGCAAACTGTCCGCGAAGCCGTCGCTGGCCGTCAAGGTGGATGGCCGGGAGGTGGATGCCGCCGGGAGCCTGCCCGTGGCGGAAGGGCCTCCGGATGGACAAGTGAACGAGATTGGGGAGCAGTTCAGCCCGCTGCGGATCAAGTGGTCTAGCGGCGGACCGGGTGTGATTCGGAATCTCTGGGTCGGGCCGATCGAGCCGCTGCAGGGCGCCTCGGGCAAGCCGTGGAAGCCGATGTTCGATGACGATTCTTTTGAGGGATGGACCGTCAACGGCGGCGATGCCACCTATCGCCGCGAAGGCGACGCCATCGTGGGGACGACGAAGCACGGAACGCCCAACACATTTCTGATTACCGAACGCGACTACGGCAACTTCGAGTTTTCGGTGGAGGTCCGCGGGGACGTGGCCTTCAACGCCGGTATACAGTTCCGCTCCGATGCCCGCGGAGGGCGGGGCCGCCGGAACCGCACTTTCGGGTACCAATGCGAGATCGATCCCAGCCCGCGCGCATGGTCCGCGGGAGTCTATGACGAAGCTTCGCGAGGCTGGTTGACCCCCCTGCCCTACTCGCCGGACCGCCGCACGCTTCTCGACAAGAGCCGGTGGCACGAGTTTCGCATTCACGCCGAAGGTCCGGTGATCAAGACGTATCTGGACGGAAAGCTTGTCTCGCACCTCTACGATTCGGTTTCGCGCCGTGGCTATTTCGGCCTGCAGGTGCACGGCACGAAGGTAGAGGAGCCGATGGAGATTCGCTGGCGCAACGTCCGGATTCGCGAGTTGGATTGAGCTTTCAGTCCGTTAACAGGCCGCGACCTTCCTGAACTACCACCCAGCGGTTGGTTTTCAGGGCGCCCAGGTTGTCGATATGGCCGGATGGCCACTCCACGGTGACGTCGGCGGAAGTATCCTGACCCAGACCGAAGGTGACCGCCAACTGGCTTTGCGAGCAGTAGCTCGATCCGCTTTTGACAGCCTGCCACTGTTCGCCGCCATCGCTCTTCACGCGTACGACCGCGCCGAGTCCGCTAGCGTTGGACGCGACGCCCCGCAACTGCAGTGTCAGTCAGTTTTGGTTGTTACCGCCGTCATTGCGGTACAGATAGGCCGGCCCATCGTTGGTCGAGATCAGGATGTCGAGGTCGCCGTCGCGGTCATAGTCGCCATAGGCCGCTCCGCGTGCGACAATCGGTTTTGCCAGGTCTCCCGCCTCGCGGGTCACCTCGACAAACGTACCGTCGCCATTGTTTCGGAACAGGTGAGGCGGCTGGGCGAAGGTCACTTTGGGCTGTACGTTCTGGATCTCCTCCTCGATGTGGCCGTTGGCGGCAAAAATATCGAGCCAGCCGTCGAGATCGTAGTCGAAGAAGAAGGCACCGAAGGCCAAAGTGAGGAGGCTCTCCTTGCCGACCGACGACCGCGGCGCTTCGTCGACGAACAGGTCGGAGCCCTCGTTGTGGTAGAGGCCGAGCATCTGATTGGAGAAGTTGCCGACCAGCAGATGGGGCCAGCCGCTGCGGTCATAGTCGGCCGTGTCAACGCCCATGGCGCCACGGGCGACTCCGTCCTCGCTGTAGGCGACTCCGGCGCCGATGCCTTCCTCAGAGAAGGTCCCGTCGCTGTTGCTTTTGTATAGTTTGTTTGGTTGAGTATCGTTGGCGACGAAGATATCCGGCCAGCCGTCACGGTTGTAATCGAAGACGGTAACACCGAGGCTCTTGCTCGTCGGATCATCGATGCCGGCGGCGGCGCTCACATCCTCGAACTTCTCACCGTCGATGTTGCGGTATAGCTTCGAAGGGACGCCCGGATAGGACTCCGGCGTGCAATAGGATTTTGTAGCACCGTCGAGTGAGCACCAGAGATCGCCTTCAGGGGTCCATTTGACATAGTGCGTGACGAAAAGGTCGGCCAGGCCATCCTTGTCGTAATCGAGCCAGGCAGCGCTTGCCGAAAAGCTGCTGCCGCTGATGCCGGCCGTCGTGGTGACATCGCGGAACTTGCCGCCGCCTTCGTTGTGAAAGAGACGGTCCTGGCCCATGTAGGTGATGAACAGGTCTTCGCGGCCGTCGTTATCGTAGTCGGTAGCGGCCACGCCGAGGCCATACCCTTCGACGTCGAGGCCGCTTCCCTTTGTGATATCGGTAAACGTGCCGTCCTGGTTGTTACGGTAGAGCTTCGGCAGGCTTTCGCGGCCGGTGGATTGCCAATCCTTCGAGTTGACCAGCAGGATGTCGAGCCAGCCGTCGCCGTCGGCATCGAAGAAGGCACAACCGGAACCCATGGTTTCAGGCAACCATTTCTGACCGGCCTTGCCGGCGTTGTGGCGGAATTGAATGCCCGCTTCGGCCGTTACGTCAGTGAACGTAACGGCGGCGGATAGTGCGGGAACCGATGCAAATGCAGTTACCGCTGCCCAGAAGAAAAACTGCGCCCCTTGCATTTGTTGTTATTATCCCGTAGTTTTTGGCGAAGCGACAAATGCCGGCAGCGGCATCTTACTGAGCGACGAAGGTCAGCCTGCGATCATTGACGTGGACGGTGTACTCGACGCCGGGCTGGAAATCCGTCCCGAGTTCGACAACGTTCCGGGCGGTCCGATAAGCCAGTGTGCAGAACGATCTTTCGGGTGCGGTGCGCGTATTCCAGATCCGGGCGTGGATCGTGCGGCCGGTGCGCGAGGTGGAAATCCCGCCGAACTCATGGCAGCCGTCCGGAATTCCGGAGATGACGGCCAGCGCGTACTGAAGAGGAAGCGATTCGCGGACCAGCAGGTCCACGCCGTCGATGGGGGCGGCGACGCGAGGGCGTTGGTCCACCGGCTCCAGGGTAACAGCGATCGAGTCGTAGTAGAGGCCGGTCAATCCCTCGAACGCCGAATCGGTACCCACCAGCAGCCACAACGATCCGTGATCGTCGGTTCTCACCAAGTTCTTGTGAGTGTAGGTACGCCGGATTGGAAGGTAGACCGGCTCAGTCTCGCCGCAGGGCACGCCGTTGGCGATGGTGCCGGCCGTGCCAGCATCGGCTCCGCCAGCCTCCTGGTTGCCTTTATCGATATTCGTTCCGATGTCCAGGCCGGTAAGCACGGATATGGGTTCGACGGTACTGGCGCCCATCTTCAAATAGACCGAGTCGCCGGGCGAGCCGCCAACTCCCAGGCAGCCACTCTGTGCATTCGAAACCAGGTCGACCACGAAGGACACCCGGTAGGTCTGGTTATTCTCCAGCCCGGAGACTGGCCGTTTCAGGTACATGAACAGATCGTCAGAATGGTTATTGCCCTGGAGGTAGTAGGCCCCTCGGCGGGTGTAGCCGTCGATGGGAACCGC
>CAYLSS010000493.1:0-4411 GCA_964385765.1 uncultured Solibacteraceae bacterium | reverse complement strand
ATGAGGATTTTCTGCATGGGCGGTTGGCGGATGACCATTTTGTTTTTGGCGGCATGCGCAATTAGCTTGGCACAGGAAGGCCAACGCTACGAAGTCACCGGAAGCGTGCAGGATCCGGATGGCCTGCCGATTCCAGCCGCAATGGTGGAGTTGATCCATCCCGACTGGGAGACGCCCCGGGAAACACAGACAGGAGTGGACGGTTCCTTTCGCTTCACCGATGTTCCGGCGGGCCAGTACACGCTCAAAGCCCGGGTGCCGGGCTTTGATCCGGAAACCAAAACGACGAACGTCCGTCGCGATGTTTCCGTCAAGCTCGAACTCGAAATCGAGCAGGTGGTCACCGAGGTAACGGCACAGGCGCCGACCGTGGAAACCGGCGTAAGCCCTGAACCGGAAGAGAACCGGAGTTCGCTGGAACTGGACCGCGAAGCTCTCGACAGGCTTCCGGTCATGGACCAGGATGTCCTGAGTACAGCGCAGCGCTTCCTGTCGCAAGGCGCGCTGGGCACGGGCGGCGCCGCGATCATCGTGGACGGAAGGGAGACGGAGACGCTGGGGATCACTCCTTCCGCCATCCAGGAAGTCCGCATCAACCAAAACCCCTACTCGGCCCAGTTTTCACGTCCCGGCCGCGGGCGCATCGAGATCATTACCAGGGAGGGAACCTCCGAATACCACGGAGAGTTCAATTTCCTGCTGCGCGATTATCGGCTGGACGCGCGCAACGCCCTGTCCAATCAGCGGCAGCCGGAGACCCGCAAGCGCTTCGAAGGCCACCTCACCGGTCCGCTCGGCAAGAAGAATACCTTCCTGTTCAGCGGTGAACGAGATCTGGACGATGAGCAGGCTATCATCTTCGCGCGCACGCCAACCGGGACCGTCAACCAGGTCTTCCCGCAACCGGAACGTGAGACGGAATTGTCTTTCCGGTTTAAGCGTTACCAAAGCGACCGGCATCAGTGGTCTCTCGGTTATTCAATGGAGCGCGAAAGCAATGAAGGCTCTGGTGTCGGCGGCTTCGCCCTGCCCGAGACCGCGACCAACGAATACGAGAGAGGCAAACGGCTACGGTTCAACCATCGCTGGTTCGCCAGCGCGGATTTCTTCACTGACCTTTCCGTCGAACTCGAAAGAGAACGGGAATGGGAGCGCAGCGTCAATCCGGGCGAACCCCGGATCATCGTGGAAGACGCCTTCACGGCCGGAAGCGCTCAGGCGAACAACAGCGAGCGGGAGCATGAAGTGGAGCTCTCTTTCATCACTTCATGGAAAAAAGGCGACCATACGATCCAAACCGGATTCCTGATTCCCGATCTCCGCCGGAACAGCCAGAACGCTGCCGACAACTTCGGCGGCACGTTCCGCTTTGCTTCCCTGGCCGACTACGAAGCCGGCGTGCCCTTCTCCTATACGCAACGCCGGGGCCAAAGCGGCCTCGTCTTCTGGAACGCCAGGTATGCGACATTTATCCAGGACACGTTCCGCTTCAAACCGCACGTGACTTTGAATCTCGGGTTGCGCTCCGAGTGGCAGAAGTTCGTTGAAGACAGCAATAACTTCGCTCCGAGGGCGTCGCTGGCCTGGGCTCTCGGCGATGAGCGCAAGACCGTCGTCCGCGCGGGAGGAGGGATCTTCTATGACCGCATGGGCCATTGGGTCGTGGAAGATACGCTGCTCTTCAACGGCGAACGGCTGCAGGAGATTCTGATTACGGACCCCGCATTTCCGAACCCCGCCGGTTCAGGCAACCTCGCCGAGGTTCCTCCGAACATCGTACGATTCTCCCCGGATCTGGTGTCTCCCTACATGACGCAATACAGTGTCGAGATCGAGCGCGAGTTGCGCCGGGGGCTGACACTGTCGGCCGGATACGAAGGCTTTCGCGGAACCAAGATGCTGCGGTCCATCGACAAGAATCCGCCAATTCCACCGGATTATGCCCGCCCGAGTCCTGACGTGAACGAGATCCGCGAAATGCAGTCGTCCGGGACCATGAAGCGGCACGCCCTCAACATGGATCTGAGAGGCCGCATCACCAAATACTTCCAGGGGGCGTTACTCTACTCGCTCTCGAGCAACCGCAACGACTTCGACGGGTTCTCTACTCTGCCGCCCGACAGCCTGGACCTCAGCGGCCAATGGGCGCGGGCGGACTATGACCGCCGTCATCGCCTGCGCATGACCGGAGCATTCGACCTTCCGGCGAAGTTCAACATCGGCCTCATCCTGGAAGCGGAAACCGGACAGCCCTATGAACTCACCACCGGCCGGGACATCAACCGGGACGGAAGAGCCGCCGAACGGCCGGCGGGAGTCGGCCGGAACGCCCTCCAGGAACCCGGAGCCTACGTGTTCGATGTTCGCCTCTCACGAGACTTCACCATCGGCAACGACGAGAGGCCGACCCTCACGGTCTCGGCCGATGCGTTCAATCTGCTGAATACCGTCAATTACTCGCGGATTGTCGGCAACCAGAGTTCACCTTTCTTCGGACAGCCAGTAGCGGCCGACCCGGCCCGGCGAATGCAGCTCAGACTCCGGCTCAGTTTCTAACACCCCGAACTCCCGCGTTCCGCTCGAGTCCCGTCATTCACAGCGTCCCGGAACTCCCTCCGGCCGAATCGGAATGGCCCGCTGAGTTTCGTATCATTGTCAGGAGACAAAAATGGTGCGAACAGAGGAGAGGATAGTGCGAATTCAGTTTGCTCGAGCAGTGCTGGCATCTCTGCTAATCGGCGTCCCGCCGGCGACTCCGCAGTCTGCCCCGGCGGATGGAATGAAGGTTTGGGCGATCGGCGGCAACGTCAGGATAGATCCCATAACCGGGCGCGCCCGGGAAGATAATCGTGAAGTATTCCCCGATGGACTGGGCGGAGACTACCAGTCGGAAAATCTGATCTGGAAGGGCGGTGACAGGCTGATTTCGCTCAAGGCCGCGCGGAACGAAATCGTCTCGTTCCAGATCATCGTCGAACGAGAGGGCCAGGCGCCACTGGAGAACGTCTCAGTGAAGCTGGATGAGTTTCGGGGCCCCGAAGGGAAGACGATTCCCGCAACCAATGTCGATCTGTACAAGGAATGGTACGTCCGGCTGCGGCAAAGCTCGCCGGGAGACGACACGTTGGGAACGGGCTGGTACCCGGACGCCCTTCTGCCGGTCGAGCGGTGGGAAGGGCTACTTTACCCCATTGACTTCATCCTCCCCTTCGATATTCCCGACACCATGAATAACATCGGCGAGCGGCAGCGGAACCATGCTCTGTGGGTGGATATTTACGTGCCCGCCGATAGAAGCGCGGCGCCCCCGGGCGCCTACACCTCGACCGTCACCGTGACGTCGAAATCCGGCTCCATACCCCTCACCGCGGAACTCCAGGTCTGGGACTTCGCATTACCCGATGAAACCCACCTGGCGGGCAACATTCACTCCAACACCGAGCTCAACATATTCCCCGACGAGTTGGAGCTGAAGTACTACCAGATGATTCGACGGCACCGCCTGGCTCTGGGGGTGCTGGGCTACGCCCCGAAGACCGAGATCTCGGGAACCAACGTGAACTTCGACTGGACCGATTATGACGCGCGCCTCTCGAAGTATCTCGACGGGAGCGCGTTCACGCCGGAACATGGCTACAATGGCCCCGGCGAAGGCGTCCCGATCGAGCTGCTGGTGCTGCCATTCGACTACCAACCGATGAACGTGTACAAAACCTCCCGCTCGATCCAGACGGCGGGCAAGGAGTTCAAGTTTTACCGCGCCTGGCCCATATCGCTTCCGCCGGAAGGTGTTACCAAGGAATACACCGAGGTGTTCGCCAACGCATTTCGCGGCTTCCAGCAGCACTTCGAAGAGCATCCCGAATGGAACCGGACCCGGCCCATCGTCTTCTTCCTCAGCCTGGATGAGGCCTATGACCGCGCCTCCTGGGAACAGATGCTGTTCTACGCGAAGCTGTTGGAAGACTCCGGCGCCGGCCGCCTCGAGTTCCGGATCGACGGTTGGTACCCGCCGGAGGCGATGGACCTGCTGGCGCCCTATCTCGATATTGCGATCCTCGGTGGCAAAGTCGATGTCGAGAGGATTGACGACCTGCGAGAGGCGGGCGTCGAGGACTGGTTCTACATCGGCGTTGGAAATATTGACTATGACCCCCTCGGCGGCCGTGCATTAAGCTGGTTCTGCTGGAAATACGGCATCAGCTCCTGGACGCTGTGGGAGTTGGATTTCAACTCGTTGCGAGCCTGGCTCTTCCCGGAAAGCTATCGGACGCAGAAGGGCGCCGTCCATAGCGGTCACGGTATGCTCGTCTACCGCGGCGAAACCATGGGTCTGGCTGAACCAGCCGCGAGCATTCGGCTCAAAATGCTGCGCCGGGGCGCCCAGGACTACGAATACTTCTGGCTGTTG
>CAYLSS010000492.1:0-4416 GCA_964385765.1 uncultured Solibacteraceae bacterium | reverse complement strand
GACCAGTTCGCGGTGCCAGACCATCTGCGCCGCCGCCCGCGCCACCGCCAGCGGATCGACGCCCGGATGCCAGGCGAACCGGCCATCCTCGTAGGCCGTCAGCATGGCGATCTTCTCGCCTTTCTGCTTTTTGTGTCGTATGTCTGTTACGCGAACACGTTTGAAATCAGGCATTTTGGGTACTATTTTCACTCAGGAGGCGTTCCAGCCGCCGGGCCTGGTCCGGATCGAGTCCACGCTGGCGCGCCAGTGTGATTGCATGGCGGCCACCGGCCTTGTAAAGATCGCGGATGGTTTGGGGGAGGGTGGCCAGAGCATCCAGATGGCGGGTCACTGTGTCGAGGTCGCCGCGCAGTACCGGACCTGTCAGCGCGGCGACGGGACCGAGTTCGAAGGTGTTGAGGCGGGTGGCGTCGACCATCGGTGCGAGCGCCGCCAGCGCCGCCGGCCGCTCGACGCCGGCGGCCTCCATGATCGAGACGGCCGCATCCTCAAGCGCGATCAAGTAGTTGCAGGCGGTCACCCCCGCTGCGTGATAGAGCGGACGGGCATCGGCGGCAATGTCCAGGCGGCGGCCCCTTAGTAGTGTCACAATTCGATCCGCCCATTGAGAGGCTTCACCATCGGCGGTCACTCCCCAGTGAATGCCGCGAAGCGCTTCAACGCCGCGTTCCGGCGTGGCGATGGTCTGGAGCGGATGTAGCACCCCGCAGGCTGCTCCCCGTTCCGCCAGGGGAGCCAGCGGCTCCGCCCCGAGCGCTCCGCAGGTATGCAGTGCAGCCTCGCCAGCGAATCCGAGTCCGGCGAGAGAAGCGGCCACCGCCGCAATCGCGTGGTCGGAGACGGTAATCAGCAAGCGGTCGCAGAGCTTCGCGAGTTCCGGCCAATCAACCGCCCGCGCAGCCGGCCCCGCGAAGGAAGCGCCACGCTCCGCGTGACTCGGCGTGCGGCTGGCGATGATGACCCCTTGACCGCCGGCATCGCAAAGCAGGCGCGCCAAAGCGCATCCGAGCTTGCCCGCACCCGCGATCCCGACGATTGAAACCGGCATGAAGAACTCCGTCCGCCAGTGATCCTATCAGAGCGCGGCAGTTTTGGCATTGACGGCCGGCGCGCGCCCGTGACGCCTCGGCGCTTTCTCACTGAGCACTGTAGGGTTGGAGGGAATACGGTTGCTGATCACAGTGATCGCGCATCCCGTAGAAGTAGCGGTCAGGCGACGCGACGCCCTGAAACCGAGACTTGAGGGCAGCGGTCGTCCCTGGTTGGAGGTAACTCTACGGCAACGTGGAACGAATACGGAGAAGAGGGGAGAAGAGAAACGATTTTGACACCAATTTTGCGCGTGCTCAACCAACCGTCCGATACGGCGAAGCGGTTCGTCAAGGTGCTCGGTGAGCGAGGCGATCAGCCGAGCCTGAATCGGCGACGGATCGAGCGGCTGCAGGTTAATCTGGGTGATTACTGCAACCAGACTTGCAGCCACTGCCACGTCGATGCGGGTCCACATGGCACGAAGAACATGAACCGCGAGACGGTCGAGGCGATCCTGCGTTTCCTGGAACGCAATCCCGGGCTGGAGTTGGACCTGACCGGCGGCGCGCCGGAGCTGAACCCGCATTTCCGCCATCTGGTGACAGCCGCGCGGCCGTTTGTGAGGGAGACGACGGTCCGGAGCAATCTGACGGTCCTGTTCGAGCCCGGCCAGGAAGATCTCGCCGAGTTCTTCAGGGAAAACGAAGTGCGGGTGGTCGCTTCCCTGCCCTGCTATCTGGAGGAGAATGTTGACCGGCAGCGCGGCAACGGCGTTTTTACGAAGAGTATTGATGCTCTAAAACGACTCAATGCGGCCGGCTACGGATCCGATTTGCCGCTGGATCTGATCTACAACCCACAGGGCCCGCAGCTTCCACCCCCGCAAGCGAAACTCGAGCCGCAATACAAAGAGCATCTGGGCAGCCGGTATGGCGTCCGTTTCGACAATCTCGCCACGATCACCAATGTGCCCATCAACCGCTTCCGGCAGCAACTCGAAGCGCGGGGCCGTCTGGACGTATACGTAGATACGCTCGAGGAAGCCTTCAATCCAGCCGTTGTGGACGGTCTGATGTGCCGCACATTCCTGAGCGTGGGCTACGACGGGAAGTTGTACGATTGCGATTTCAACCAAATGCTTGGTTGGGCGATGACCGACGCCGAAGGGCGCTTGATGACGATCCACGATGTCGAAGCCGACACACTTACCGGCCGCGAGATCCTCGTCGGCGACCACTGCTTCGCCTGCACGGCCGGCGCCGGGTCGAGTTGCAAGGGCGAGATCGCCTCGCCGGCTAAGGCCGCGCCAGCCGAGAGCTGCGCGGCTGCTTCATCGTCGTGGGCCAGCAAGCAGGAGATTGTTCAGGAATACTACGGCAAGCGGCTTGCTTCGCAGAAGGACCTCCAGACCAGCGCCTGCTGCACCTACGAACCCCCAACCCCGGAGCGCAAGAAGATCCTCTCTCTGATCGATGCCGAGATCAAGGACAAGTTCTACGGCTGCGGTTCGCCGATTCCACCGGCGCTCGAAGGACGCACCGTGCTCGACTTGGGTTGTGGCACCGGTCGGGACGTGTACATCGCTTCCTACCTGGCTGGCGAGCGCGGCATGGTAATCGGCGTCGACATGACCGACGAGCAACTGACGGTAGCCCGGAAACATGCCGGAAAACAATCGCGCAGCTTCGGTTTCCGGAAGCCGAACATCAGCTTCCATAAAGGCTATATTGAAGACCTTCGGCCGCTCGGCATCGCCGATGATTCGGTGGACGTGGTGATCTCCAATTGCGTCATTAATCTTTCGCCCGACAAACGTTCGGTATTCTCGGAGATATTCCGGGTGCTGAAGCCCGGCGGCGAGCTTTGCTTCTCCGATGTGTTCGCCGGCCGCCGCGTACCCAAGGACCTCGAAGACGATCCGCTCCTCTACGGTGAGTGCCTGAGCGGAGCCATGTACCTCGAGGATTTCCGCCGCCTGCTCGGTGACCTCGGCATTTTCGACCACCGCGTCGTTTCGAAACGCCGCATCCGGTTGGACAACCCGGAGATCGAGGCCAAAGCCGGCATGGTCGATTTCTACTCAATGACGATCCGGGCGTTTAAGCTCGATCTCGAGGACGTCTGCGAGGACTACGGCCAGACGGCGATCTATCGCGGGACAATCCCAGAGCACCCGCACCACTTCGAGTTGGATGACCATCACACCTTCGTCACCGGAAAACCAATGTTGGTGTGCGGCAACACGGCAGCGATGGTGGAGGAGACACGCTACGGGAAGCACTTCGCGGTCATCGGCGATCGCACCATCCACTATGGCCCGTTCGACTGCAGTCCGGCGTTCGAGAAGAAGATGGACGGCGGCTCCGGCGGCGCTTGCTGTTAGTTGGCGGGTTACGTCTGGGGGCAAGCGGTGCGAGAGACGGGCGCCCGGCGGCGATTTCCCTTAAATTAGGGATATGCTCATCGCTTTCCTGCTGCTGGCCGGTCTGGCTGACTGGATTCCGGCGCGCTGGGCCACGGCCGACATAGAGTCGCTCGAGCTGGTCAAGGAAACTCCGGTCAACTGCCTGCTGCTCGAAGAAAGGAGCTGGCCGCCGGAGTTCGTCGAAGCGGCGGGATCGCTCGGTATCGCGACCATCGGCGTAATCGGGCCGGGTTCTTCGGACGAAGTGATCCAGGCAGCCAAGCGGGCGGGACTCGTGGGAGTAGCCCTGGAAGGCCGATTCGCTCCTGAAGACACCGAGCGATTCACTGATCTCGGCCGGCGGCTTGGACTCGAAGTCATCACGATCGGCGAACGAACCAGCGTCGATCTGGATCAAACCAGCGGCGTCATCGCGACATTCCAGGGCGTCTGGCCCGGCGTGCAGACCACCGAGGACGGTGCGGCGAAAGCAGCGCCGACCGGCGCTCCGTGGATCGAGACCAATTCCGGATTCGTCCGCTTTGTGCGCGCCAACTCGGATGCCGAAGTCTGGATCGCGGTCCGCCCTCCCGAGGGGGAGGTGATCCGGCTGGTTCGTTACCTGCAGGCCATCGGCGATGCGGCGATAGCCGGCGGCCGCTGGCTCGTGTCGCTCGATGAATACTTCATGGAACGCCTGCTGGAGCGGGATGAGAATTCGCTGGGCGACTGGCGGAGGATCGGCGCCGAGATTCGCTTCTGGGAAGAGCATCGCACCTGGACCCGCTATCCGCCCGCCGGCCAACTGGTCCTCATCCAGGACGCGAGCAGCGGCGGCCTTCTTTCCAACGGCATCATCGACATGCTTTGCGCCCGCCACACCCCGCTGCGCACGATCCCCCCGCGTGAGCTGACCGTGGACGCGCTGCGCGGCGCGACGACCATACTCAATGTGGATCCGCCCGCCCTCTCGTCGT
>CAYLSS010000491.1:0-4420 GCA_964385765.1 uncultured Solibacteraceae bacterium | reverse complement strand
TCGTCTCCGATGCCGTGGGATTCCGGAACGACGTCGGCGACAAGGTTCGGATCACGCGGCGCCGCGAACAGGGCGATATTCCGCTGCCGGGGGCGAAAGTCGACGAGACGGGCCGCTACTCGGTGGTCGAGATCGATACGGCGGACATCCTGGAGATGCGGGATCCGGACACCAATATCGAACTGGCGGCCCATGATGTCATTTCGGTTTCCGAGGCCGACATCGTCTACGTGGTCGGGCACGTGAACCGGGCCGGCGGGTTCGTCACTAACGGCTCTATCTCGCTGCTCGAAGCGCTGTCGCTGGCCGGCGGGTACCAGGCGCATGCGAAGGCGAAGGAAGCGGCGATTCTCCGGGTGCAGCCGGGGACCAGCGAGCGGCGGGTGATTCCGATCAACCTCAAGGATGCTCTCAAGGGCGAGGCCGAGGATTTGGCGCTCGAGCCGCAGGACATTTTGTACGTGCCTCACGCCGCCTGGAAAGGCATCGCCGCCGGACTCACCCGGAGCGCGGTGGCGGCCGCGACGGCTTCGTCGATCTACGCCGGTATCCGGGACCGGTAGAGGAGCGAGCTAAGCCGCTAAGAAGGATTCATGATGCGAAACGATTCGGGGCACGAACCGGAAGCGCGCGAGCTGATCCGGCGACCGCCGGGCCAACTGCCGCCTCCCCCCGAGGCCGGCTACGGCTACAGCGCCGCCGCCTACGACTACGCCGAGGAGCCGGAAGGCGAAGGGCTGCTCGAGTACTGGCGGATCCTTATGCGCCGCAAGGGGACCGTCATTCTAGCGATGTTCCTCGGCGGCATCCTGGCGGCGCTGATCACGCTGCCGCAGACCAAGATCTACCAGGCCACGACCACTATCGAGATCCAGAACCTCAATCCCGACTTCATGGAGATGGACAAGGTGAGCCCGGTGGAGCAGTCGGCGTCGAGGACCGGCGGCGATATCGAAACGTATATCGAGATCCTTAAATCGAATACTTTGGTCCGGCGGGCGTTGGGCAAGCTGGGCTGGACGCCGCCGGAGAAAGCGACGGAAACGGACACTTCCCGGCTTTCGGCGTGGCGGCGGGCCCTGAAGCTCGGAGGTGGGGGAGCCGAACGCGAGCCGCGGCTGCAGGCGCTCGACTACGCGGCGGACAACCTGACCGTCCGGTCGCGCGGGCAGACGCGGATCGTCGAAGTTTCGGTCGATTCGCCGGAGCCGACGGTCGCCGCGAATTTGGCGAACACGATCACGGACGAATTCGTGACCCTGAACCTGGAGGCGCGATGGACCTCGACGCAGCGGACGAGCGAATGGCTCTCCGGCCAGCTCGAGGAGATGAAGATCAAGCTCGAGCGGTCCGAGGAGGAGCTGCGGCGCTATGCCCAGCGGGCCGGGCTTCACTTCACCGGCGAGCAGCGGAACGTGGCCGAGGAGCGGTTGGCCCAGCTCCAGCAGGAACTCTCGGCCGCGCAGGCGGACCGGCGCAGCAAGCAGTCGCGCTACGAACTGGCCGCGAGCTCGCCCGCCGAGGTGCTGCCGGACATCCTCGACGACGGGACGCTCCGGAGCTACCAGGAGCGGCTGACCGAATTGCGGCGCGAGGAGGCCGAGCTGACCACGACCTTCACGGCAGAGCATCCGAAGGTCCGGCGGGTGGCGGCCCAGATCGAGACGGTGGAAGATGCTTTTGCCAAGGCTCGGGACGCTATCCTGGGGCGGATCGAAACCCAGTACGAGGAGGCGCTCCGGCGCGAGGAGCTGATCGAGGAGCAGTACGCAAGGCAGGCCCGGCTGGTATCGGACCAGGCACAGAAGGCCATTCAGTACAACATCCTAAAGAAGGACGTGGATTCCTACCGGCAGCAGTACGAGACGATCCTGGACCGGGTGAAGGAGGCGTCGGTGGCCGGGGCGCTCAGCGCCTCGAACGTCCGGGTGGTGGATCCGGCGGAGGCGCCGGCCTCGCCCTACAAGCCGCGGCTGGCGATGAACGGGTTGCTCGGGCTGATGCTTGGCGGATTTCTCGGCGTGGTCTTCGTGATCGTCCGGGAGCGGGCGGACCGGTCGCTGCAGGATCCGGGCGACTCGACGATGTTCCTCGAGATTCCGGAGCTGGGGGTGATCCCGGACGCCAACGCGCAGAGGCCGCTCCGGTACCTGCCCTACGTTCGGAAGAAGAAAAAGCAGCTTCCGGCCGGGGATGCGGTCGGGAGCCAGGAGGCCGGCGAGGCCGAATCGGCGGAGGCGGAGACGGTCGGGGCGGGGACGAAGTCGAAACGCAGGCGGTCGGGGCGGGGCCGGAGGCAGGCGCGGGAGGCGTGGCCGACGGTCAGTGTAGAAAATGGCGAGAACGGAAGCGGCGCCGGTGATCCGGCGGAAGAGCGGCTCGAGTTGGTGACCTGGTTCCAGGCCGGATCGGCGATTTCGGAGAGCTTCCGGACCACGCTCACCTCTATCTTGTTCAGCGGAAAGAACGGCGACCGTCCGCGGGTCATCGTCCTGACCAGCTCCCAGCCCGCGGAAGGGAAGACGACGGTGGCCTCGAACCTGGCCATCGCGCTGGCGGAGCTGAGCCGGAACGTGCTGCTGATCGACGGCGACCTCCGCAAGCCGCGGCTGCACGACGTCTTCAGCGTCGGCCGGGACGAGGGCCTGGCGGAGTACCTGTCGAGTTCGGGGCCGGTGGAAGAGGAACTGGCGACTTCGGTCCGGGCGACGAAGGTGCCCGGGCTGTACCTGATGCCGGCCGGCAAGGACTCGGGCGACTTCACCAACATGCTCTACTCAGCCCGGATGTCGGCGCTGCTCGAGTACTGCGAGAGCCATTACGACATGGTCCTGATTGACACCCCGCCGATGCTGAACATGCCGGACGCCCGGGTGCTGGGCCGGATGTCGGACGCGGTGATCCTGGTCATCAAGTCCGGCCGGACTACCAGAGACACGGCCCTGGCGGCGAAGGAACGGCTGCGGCAGGACGGAACCCGGGTGCTGGGGACGGTCCTGAACCAATGGAACCCAAAAAAGACATCCGGCGGGTACGGCTATCGGTATTACTACGAGAAGTATTACCGGGGGTACTACAAGAGTTATGAATAACCGCAGAGGCGCGGAGGCGCTGAGGGAGTGCACCAGGCGCGCTAGCAACCAGCTACTCTCAGCCTGCCGGATCCATCCCAAGCGCCGGCCGGCTCGCTTTCTGCAACCTTCTGAAAACCAAAGAAAAAGAAAAATCCAAAGGACACGTGAACGCACCGGAAGGTAGCGGAGAGAGCGCGGGCCTTCCCCCTCGGCCTGCTGTCCTCCGCGGTGGATCAGGGTTCGAGGTCCCTCGGCTCCAGGACCAGCTTGACCCCATCCAGGATCTCCCGGACCCGTCCCGGGGAAAGCGTTCCGGCCTTTTCGGTCAGATCGGAACGGTCGACGGTGTAGAGTTGAGAGACATTCGCGACAGTGCGTTTGGGGAGGTTCGCCTCGCCCTTCTTAAGCAGGACGTTGCCCGGGGCCTGGGCGCGCGCCAGGTTCGACGTGAGGGCGCACAGGACCACTGTGTTGATCGCGCTACGGTTGAAGATGTTGTTCTGAATGACAAGGTAAGGATGCCGGTAGCCGGGCCCGGAGCCCCGCTGGCGTCCGAGGTCGACCCAGAAGACATCCCCCTGGCGGACTACCATTCCTCCTCAACGATATGGCGCTGCCTGTGTCTCATGCCCTCGCGGACCACGGCGTCGCCGGGTTCTGTGACCGGTTCGGTCCCGTACGCGACGTTGAGCTGCTCGAGGAGGCGCTGGTTCTCCCGGCGCGCCAGGAAGTCCTCGAGGGCACGAGCGATCAGCCCGCTGCGGGTGGTTCCGAGTTCCCCGGCGGCGGACTCGAGTTTTTCAAACAGCTCCTGGTCGAGAGAGATAGCGGTCTTCATGGTATTACCGATCGAGACTACTGTCAGTATAACAGAGAAATTCACCGCAGGGAGTGACCGGGGGCTGGCGCTCTCGCTCCAATCGAGGCGGGTTCTGGGGATGGATCTTATTTCGCACGAGCGAAAAATAGCTGTGGATTCATGAGGTTGCAGAGAACGTTTTTTGCAGGTTTGGTTTCCGTGGAGCGCCTGGCGTGTTCCGGGTTGGCTAGGATTTTGCCGGTGAACGTGGTACCGGAATCTAGTTTGACTTTCTTTTTCATAAAGATCCCCTTGAAGGTGGGAGGATTGGAATTTGCCCACGTAGTTTAAGGTAGCGCGGCGGAGTAAGGGGTTGAGATGGGATTCCGGGGTAAGGCGTTGAGGGGGATGTGGTTAGAATTTTTGAAAAGGTTGTGAGCGGGGGAGAGGGGGAATGGGACGCGGAGAAGAGACACGGGAAGAGCGGGGACAGGAAGAGCGGGAAGAGCGGGGACAGGCAGCCGTGTCCGCGCGGCGCGAAAGGCAC
>CAYLSS010000490.1:0-4421 GCA_964385765.1 uncultured Solibacteraceae bacterium | reverse complement strand
GGCTTGCAATACAGGATCCAATAATTGGTGACAAAGTTCTTGAAGCAGGTGGGGGGTCATCACGACCGCTGGATCCTACAGGCCAGATGGGACCGGGCCGTTTGCCTTGAAGGTGGGGCCAGCGGGTGCGCTCGTATATTCAACCTACCTTCCCGGTGAAGAACAATCCAGGATCGCCTTTCCTCGGGCAATCGCCGTTGACGGCCTGGGCAACGCATACATCACAGGCGAGGCGAACGCTCAGGAGTTTCCTACCACCGTGACAACTTTGCCGGCCAAGTCCGATGACGATGTATTCGTGCTGAAACTGAGCGCTGACGGCTCAGAGCTTCTTTTCTCCGCCCTATTTGGTGGCAAAGGCAAGGACTATGGGTCCGCGATCGGCGTGGGACATGACGGGACAATCTATGTTGCCGGAGCATCACATACAACAACGGGTTCTGGCCCTGATCTTCCCTTTCCGACAACCCCCGGAGTCCTGGACAACGAACCCGGCTTTCCGCGAGGATTCCTAACTAGACTGGCGGCCTCCGGTGATGCGTTGCTCTTCAGCACCTTCCTGCCAGAGACAAGAGAAGCGGAATGTCTCAGCATCGATGACACTGGGGTCGATCTCCTGCTCGAATCCCCCTATCGCCTGATGCGAGTGAGCTTGGACGGGAAGGCTCTACACCACGACAGCCTGGTGTCCAGCGCCGGTCACTGCGGGCTTCGGCCTGAGGCACTCGCGCTGGCGACAGGCAGTCGGGGCAAATCTGTCCTGAGCCCCGATCTGAATCCCATTGGACCTACTGATGGAGATGACGTGTGGTTTTCGATGGCTACACCCAGTTCCACCGAATCCTCTCGTCTCGAGTTGGATGTAGGGGAGATCCGGCTCAGCAGTTGGATGTCGGCTGATGGTTCGTTCTCTCCTGTGCTTCAAGTGATACATGCCACAGCAGGAGACCATTCCGGCCCCTTGGCTGTTTTCAGTGGTGACGCCGTCGATGCTACACCGTCCCGAACCACCACGCCGGCTGAGATCACAGTTTCGGCATCTGCAGGCCGTTATTCAGATCATCTATTGTTCTTCGCACCAGGGGTGCGAAATGCACTTCACGTCCTGCCAGTCTCGATGGGAGTAGAATACATCTACTTCCGGATCAGCCCTCTGGACCCAGTCCGCAATGCAGTCAACTTTGCGGCCCCGGATCCGGAAACCCCACCGATTACACAGACAATCCTCATCTCGAGCGAAGTGAGCGCGACCACTAGCGGTACAGTACCGGCACCGATACCGTTCACGCTCGGACCGGTGTCTGGAAGACTGCCGGACTGGCTGACAATTGACAAGACCGAAGGCACTACTCCGACCGAAGTCAGGCTGACGGTCGATCCGTCGCGGGCTTCTCCGGGGTTTCAGTCCCAAAGGCTTCAACTACGCGGGCCGGAGCACGATTTCCAAAGCCCAGAGAAAGACTTCCGCGTGCGTTTTCAGGTCGGTCCGCCACCGGAACCCCAGCCGCGGGTGGTCACCGATCCTTCCGAGGTCCACTTCCTGTTGAACGAAGACCGTCCTGTCGATTCGGAGACCGTACACCTGGATTCAACCGGTGACCCGATCACATTCGCGATTGATTCACCGCCGGAATGGCTCACCATTGAGCCCGCCAGCGGTACAACGCCCACCGATGTTACGGTGACTGCTTCTCTTCCAGTCGCCACCGTACCTGACACCACCCCGTACATGGCCATTCGAGATCCCGATGGCGATTCAGTCGGCGGCATCAGGGTGGCCGCGGATTTCTTTCCTCCGGGCTTCCTGGCATCGCTTGATGCCCTACCGGTAAGCACCCTCCCGGTCGGCAGCGACCACGGCGACCCCTTCGTTGCTCCAGGTGGTTTTTTCCACATTAGAACCAGACGGCCAGTGCCCGTACCTTCAGAACCCTTGGAAGGAGACCCGGCGGCACTTCCGACATCGCTCGGCGGCTATTCGTTCAAGCTCGACGGTGAGCCGGTTCCTCTCCTCTCCTACGAAAGCCGATCCTACCTGGCCCAGGTCCCGACCGAACTCGGAATAGGAACGTTTACCCTGGATGCCTTCGATCCTGAGGGGCGCCATGTCGCCACCAGCGGAGTAAAGGTCGGCGCCGTTGTGCCCTCCTTCTTGGGTCTCGTTTCCGGCCGATGGCGAGCCTACAAAGCCAACGGCTCGACAATCGGGCCGAACAACCCTATCCAGCCTGGCGACCCAATCCTCGTCCATCTGACCAGCCAAGGTCCCGTGGATCCACCGATCCCAACCGGGCACGCGGCTACGCCTGGCCAGCCATCCACGCCCGAACTCCCGCTAACCGCGACCCTCGGCGGAAAAGAAGCGCGGGTTCTCAGTGCACAGATGAGTGAGACCGAGGCCGGCATTCTCGATGTCTGGCTCGAAGCCCCCCGGCTCTACGACGGCTTCCATCGGGTGGCGGTCAAAATCGGACGCTATGTCGCGGAGGGTCCGTCCGTCTCGGTTCGCACTGCTCTGCATGCCCCACGTATCGATCCGAGTAGTATCGTGAATGCCGCCAGCTACTCTCCCGTGGTCGCTCCGGGTTCGCTGTTCACAGTATTCGGGACGGGCCTTGCCCCGTTCGCCTCAGATGAAGACGCTGTGGCGACTCCCGTTCAAACCAGCGTGACCATCGGTGGACACTCGGCTCCCCTGGTTTACGTCAGCCCGACCCAGATCAATGGTCAGGTTCCCTACGAAGTGACTCCCAGTGAGGCGACTGCGGTGGTGGTCACCGTCGGAGAGACTCCCAGCCCGCCGAAACATGTCAGTGTCGCTCCGACTGCTCCCGGGCTCTTTCAGTTCGGTTTGAACCGGGCGGTAGTCCAGAATCAGGACTATTCGGTCAACGACGAAAGCAACGGCGCTACTCCGGGCTCCTATGTCACCGTCTATCTGACGGGCGGCGGTCGCGTCGACAATCCTGTGGCCACCGGATCCGTGGCGCAATCGAGCCCGCTCTCCCGTGCGCTCGGTCACACTGTCGCCACGGTCAATGGCGTACCGGCGAACGTGCAGTTTGCCGGTCTTACACCGGGCTTCATCGGACTCGTCCAGGTGAACCTGGAGGTTCCAATCCTGGCGCCGGGCACGTATCCGCTGATGATCTCCATAGATGGCCAGTGGAGCAATTCGGCGCTCATAACGGTGGAGTAGTCACGCTTGATCGACGGTCCGTCAAACTGGATGGCTCCTTCGCGACCTCGGTTGAAGCGATTTGGCTGCCGTCGCCAGAGGCAGGAACAGCTTGTTGGGGGATGGGGGTCCGGGGATCGGGGTCCGACGCTGGTGGAGACCGATCGGACCCCGATCTCCCGATTTCCAGCGCAACTTCGACGGTATGCGGTCGCAGGTGGACGCCTGGAGAGCCTCGCAGCTATCCGATGTGAGGGCCAAGCTGATCCATACTTGGACCTGAAACCAGAAGTCACTCGGATCAAGAATCAAAAGCCTCCAGCACCGGATGGCGTCTCAAGCGGATCTATGATCGAGCTGCGCTTGGTCTCCTCTGAACAAGGACGCTGAAGGTCGCTACAAGAGCCGGGGCAGCAACAGAACCCAACGGTCACTGGAATGCGAAAAGCCTTGCATCGCAGCCGTGGATCGGCTACGCTATACGTGCCAGACCGGCCAAAAAGGGAACCTGGGCGAAGAAGTTTGTACTGTCCGGGCCGAAGCGAAGCGAAGCACACTTCGGGCCTGAACCACGAGAGGGGCCATGAAACTAAGGGCGGCAATCCTGTGCGTCCTTGCCGTTGTCAACGCCTACGGCGACTCCATCACGATCGACGGCACAACACTGTTTGGAGGTACTTCCATTCTCTTTGGGGGAACCTTTGGCGATCTCACGGTTGTACCATCCTCACAGGGTGTTGTCCCAATTGTTTCCTTCATTGACACTCCATTCTTTAAGTTCATCTCCATGACGAATTTTGCATTGCTAGCTACCTCTCCATCTGCGTTCGGTGTCCCTCAGACGATTACGGTGCAGCACAGTTTCACTCCTCTTGTCTCGCCAGGTGTCGGATTCGGGTTTATCGGAATGGGTGGAAGTTACATCAACGAAGGAAACCTCCTTGTAATCGGTGGAGAGCTGAGGGCCAGAGGGTTCATTAACAACAACCAGGTGAATGGAACCGTCATCAACAGCATTTTCACTCCGCCGGTTGTCGTCCCTGGAGGCAGCGATCTGATCTACCATCCTGCCGATGACATAAGGTTTCGCGGGGGAAACCTTCCGCAGCATTCCTGCGACAACATCATTGGCCAGCCACCCCAGTTCTTATGCGGTGTAAGCGAGTTCTTCTCCCTCCCGCCAGGAAGCCCTATGAATGTCCGCATCGAACTCGATGCCACCTTCGTCGACTCCGATCGGTTT
>CAYLSS010000489.1:0-4431 GCA_964385765.1 uncultured Solibacteraceae bacterium | reverse complement strand
CCCGTAGGCCACCAGCTCCTTGGCGATGCGCTGGATGACCCGATCGTCGTTGCCCCGCACCTCGATCTGGATGGGCTCCCCGGCGTCGGGGCCGGAGCGCCGGCGGGGGCCTTCGGCTCCAAAACGCTCCAGTGAAGCGCGCGTATGCATGGACAGCACAGCACCCACCGCAAAACCCGCAGCCGTGATCAGCGGCAGCGAGCGCCAGCCGACTTCGAATATCTGGTGCAGTATTTCCCGGATTTCCAATGGCGGGCGGAACGCATCGCGGATTGCCCGCAATCCGAACAGGGCCAGCGCGCCCAGCCAAACCAGACCGTCACGGATGAACAAACAGCAATCTCCCTTCCGATCTACCAGGCCTGGATCGGCGTCTTATTCGAGCCATGACTTTGCCTTGTAGACCTCCCTCATTGTGTGAGCGTTTCGGCGGCGCCGCGCACCCACACCTCCCTCGAAACCTGATGATCCCTCACGCCAGCGGGAAGTTCAACAACAAACCTCCGGCGCCCGGGCGATGTCCATCCTCTCCTTTTCTGGTCCGTTACTGGTAGAGTATAGCGTCGACTATAGGTGCCAGCCCACGGAAACGCTAGCCGCTCACAGGGCTCTATTCTAATGTGGAATTGATCGCACTTGCTGTCTGGTTCGTCGCGGTTGTCGTCTCGCTTTGTGTCCTCCTCAACGGCTTAAGAAGGAAAACCCCGAAATCGCCAGCCTCATGCAAACGGTGTGGCTCCTTACAGTTCTCTATTCCCGCCGTGCGGGTCTTCTTGTTTATGGCCGCCCGGTGAGATAATTATCGACGGGCTCAGATTTCCCTTACCTGAATGACGACTTATCTGGACTCGGTCCAATATCTTTACTCGCTCGGCAATGAGATCCGCGCGATCAAGCTCGGACTCGACCGCATTCGCGTCCTCCTGGACCGCCTCGGCAATCCCCAGCGCGCCTTCCGCTGCATCCACATCGCCGGAACCAACGGCAAGGGCTCCGTTGCGGCCATGGTCGCGTCGACCCTCGAAATCGCCGGCCTCCGAACCGGCCTCTACACCTCCCCCCACCTCATCGAGCCGACCGAGCGCATCCAGGTCAACGGCCGGCCCGTCTCGACCGACCAGTTCACGGCAGCCTTCGAGCGCGTCCACCGTGTCGCCGGCGAGATGTGTCGCGGCGGAGCGCTCGACGCACATCCCACCTACTTCGAAACGGTCACCGCCATGGGCTTTCTCCTCTTCCGCGACCTCGGCGTCGAAGCGGCGGTCATCGAGACAGGCCTCGGCGGGCGCCTGGATGCCACGAATGTCGTCGACCCTGCGATCACCGTCATCACCCGCATCGACTATGATCACGAAGCCTATCTGGGCCATAGCCTCGAAGCGATCGCCGGCGAAAAAGCGGGCATCGTCAAACCTGGCGCGCCTGTCGTCATCGCACCCCAGCGTCCCGAGGCGTTCGACGTCATCGAATCCCGGGCCAACCAGTTGGGCGTCCGCGTCGTCAGGGCCGCCGATTGGGAGATTCGCGATCTGGAGCTTCGCCGCTCCGGCTCGTCGCTTGAGGCTGTCCGCGGCAACCTGGAACTTCGGCTGAGCTGCCCGCTACCAGGAGCCCATCAGATAGAAAACGTGGCCACGGCGTTATCGACCCTCCTCGAATTGGGCATTGCCCCAGCTTTGATCCAGGAAGGCATCGCCGCAACCTGCTGGCCTTGCCGTCTGGAACGTGTCTCCCGCGGACCGGATATCATCCTGGACGGCGCTCACAACCCCGGCGGCATCCGCGCGCTGGCCGCTCACATCGGCCAGTTCTACAGCGGCCGAAAGATCTGGCTGCTCTACGGCTCGATGCGCGACAAATCGCTCGATGAGATCGCCGGCATCCTCGCCCCCGTCGCCGACTACGTCATCCTCACCAACGCCGCCTCCCACCGCGCCCTCCGCGCCGAGGTCCTCGAACGCCTCTTCGAGCACACCTCCGTCCACCGCGCCGCCACCGTCGAGGAAGGTCTCACCATCGCCCGCCAGGCCGCTAGGGAAGACGCCATCTTCGTCACCGGTTCCTTAATGGTCGTAGGCGAAGCCCGCCGGCTCCTGCTGCGGTAATTTGCTGCTGATCCGCCCTGTCGCCTTGGCCCTCCTCCCTTCGCATATCTCCAGTGGAGGGAAAAACGATGCTGAATCCATCATCGACAACACAAACTGCCCCTACAATCTCGCCGCCGGCAGCGCAGGCCAAAACCGGCGCATTGATCCACCTTGCTGAACCTGCCGATTCCAGGCGGTGTCTCGCGACTCTGACCCGCGCGTTCGAAAGCGATCCGGTATGCAACTGGATATGGCCCGATCGGCGCCATTACCTCTCCGCTTTTCCGCGCATCGCCCGGGCATTCGGCGGAGCCGCGATCGATCTGGGAACCGCTCACTATTACGACGGTTTCGCCGGCGTGGCCCTTTGGCTGCCGCCAGGTTCCGCGCCCGATGAGGATTCCCTGGTCAAAGCGATCGAGGAGACGACCGCGGAAGAGCGACTGGAGGCAACCTTCTCGCTATTCGAGCAAATGTCCGCCTGGCACCCCGGCGAACCGCACTGGCGCCTCCCGCTCATCGGCGTCGATCCTGCCTTCCAGGGCCAGGGCATCGGCTCGGCACTGCTGCGCCACGCCCTCGACCAGTGCGATCGCCAGCGCATCCCCGCCTACCTCGAAGCCACCAGCCCGAACAATGTACGGCTGTACAGGCGCCACGGATTCAAACCCCTCGGCGTCGTCCGGGCCGCCGATTCGCCACCGATTATCCCGATGGTGCGAAAACCACGATAGCGCCCCACCACGAGGCCCACTTGCGTCATCCTAAAGCTTTAGCAGGCAAGGATGACCTCGATCTTTCTTCTGGTATTTGCGCTGGCCGCGGGACAGGTCTGGGCCCAGGATTTGGAAGCCCGGGCCCGGGACCTCCGACCCGCCGACAGCTCCGCCCGGCAAGACGCGATTCTCGACGACCTCGAAGAGCGAGCCGCCGCCGCTCTCGCCCGCATCCCGCACGCCTCGACCAAGGTCGAAGCCGACCGCCGGCGCGAGCCGCTCCGCCGACGCCTCGAAGACTCGCTCGGATTCCGAAAGCTGCCCTGGCCGCCCGATCTTCAGGCCCGCACCAGCGGCACGCTCCACTTCGACGGCTACCGTATCGAGAAGATCGTCTTCCAGTCGCTTCCCGACACCCTCGTTCCGGCTCACCTCTACTTGCCCGGCGAGCTCTCCGGTCCGGCTCCGGCCATCCTTCTCTATAACGGCCACTGGTGGGCCGACAGCAAATCGCGGCCGGACTTCCAGGCTTTCTGCATCAACATGGCCCGCATGGGATTTGTCGTCCTCAGCTTTGACCCGTTCGGCCAGGGCGAACGCGGCGTCTCCTCGCGCGACCATCGCCGCACCGAAGCACTGCTGGTCGGGCTCTCCCAGCAAGGCATCGCCGAATATGAGACCCGCTGCGCCCTCGAATTCCTGCTCTCCCGCCATGAGGTCGACCCCGATCGCATCGGCATGACCGGAGCCTCCGGCGGCGGCTACAACACCTGGATTACCGCCGCGCTCGATGACCGCATCAAAGTCGCCATCCCGGTTGTCGGCACCAGCGAGTTCCACGAGCAGATCCATGTCACCCGGCCGCTCGACTGGTACCACGCCAACGAGCACTGCCATTTCGTACCCCGCCTCGTCCGCTACGCCAACAACCACGAGCTGCTCGCCATGATCGCGCCGCGCCCGCTCATGATCATCGCCGCCGCCGAGGATCAGTCTTTCCCCATCACCGGCGTCCGCAAGGTCCACGAATATGGGCGCGACCTCTACGGCGCCTTCGACGCCGGCAGCCGCATCGGTTTCTTCGTCGACGAGAAGGAGGGGCACGGCTACCAGGAGGCGAAGCGCGAGGCCGCCTACGGCTGGTTCCGCCGCTGGCTCATGGACGATGGCGATGGCCGTCCGATCCCCGAACCGCCGACCCGGACATTACCGTTCGACTCTCCGGAGCTGCGCTGCCTCACCCGCGGCAAGCAACCAGCCGGACCCGGCATCGTCGCCGCCGTCCGCCGCTTGGCCGAGGACCTCCCGCCCACCCGGAGCTCCGTCCCGGTCGAAGAGATTATGGGGGGTTCTCCCCCAGAACGCGATTTGACCGTCACTCTGCAGCCGCGCCCCATCCAACGAACCGTCTTCGAAACCGAACCGGGAATCGAAGTCCCGGCATTCGTCGTGCGTCCTAAAAGCTCCGGCGCCGCCTCGGAATACGGTGTCCTCATTGCTATCGATGATCGCGGCAAGGAATCGCTCGGCTCCGATCCGCTCATTGCCGAGGCGCTTCGCCGCGGCTGGATGGTCTGGGCCATCGACCCCAGAGGCATCGGCGAGTTAACCGTCGATCAACCCGGCTG
>CAYLSS010000488.1:0-4432 GCA_964385765.1 uncultured Solibacteraceae bacterium | reverse complement strand
CGGCGGCGGTCCGGGTGAGCCGGACCGCGCGATCCACTAGGCGTACGGATACAGGCTTCTCTTGAAATCCTCGAGATGACCCATCAGACGTTCGTGCTTGCGCTCGTCGTCGATCAGGTACTCGAGCAACTGGCGCTGAATGACCAGCGGACAGTTCCGACGGGCCTGCTCGGCCATCCGGATAGCTTCTTCTTCGGCCTCATCGTGGGTCTCGATCATGTCCCAGATATCGGCCAACTCCTCGGGCTGCATCTTGAAGGCCTCCTTCTCGAGCGAATCGAGGATGACCTGTTGCACCTTCTTGTGCATTACCGAGTCCTGGCGAATGATCTCCATCACCAGGCGGATCAGTGGATTCTGCGTCTTTTCGAGGATCGCGGTTGTGTGTTCGACGCTGCCGTCCTCGATCTTCTGCCATTTGCGAAGGATCGTTTTCAGCTCTTCGAGCTGCTCGCCCTTGGTTTCTTTCTTTTCTTTGAGACCCATGCTTCAGCAATCTCCTCGTATCGCCGCTTGGACTTGAGTAGCGGGAACGGACGAGTCCGCCCCCACAAACGCCGCTTATTCTGGAGCCGCGCCTTCTTTCTTCGGCAGCGTGATGTAGCTGCCGCCGAAGTAGCTATAGACGGTGCGGCCGGAATCCATCAACTCGCGAATTGCTGCTTTGCAATCCTTCTTGCTGACTTCGTCCTCGCCGTACTTGGCGATCATCGCCTTGGTCAGGTCACCGGCCTTGAGGTTCTTCTTACCCTCATACTCCTTGACCATGTTGAACATGTCCTCAGCAAGTTGTTCAGTAGAAACCGCCATGACTGAGACTCCTACATTCGGATGTGAGCCGACCGGGCATAGGTGATTCCCGCATGCTTGAAATCATCGATGTGATAGCGGGTAAACTCAATGCCGGTCAACTCGAAGAATTTCGGCCAGCCGATTCGCTCGATCCACTCGCCCATGCGCTCGAACTTCCGGGCGTTGGCGGCGTAGACGTCGACAATATTGACGACCGCGTCGACCACTTCCGGCCAGCGCGGCGGGTTGTTGGGCAAGAAGGGAATGGCCAGCTTCGAGAATTTGGGGGCGGTGCGGGCGTTGGAAACCTTGCCACCGACCCAGATCGAAATACCGTCGGTATCCGGATTGTTGAGCGGCATGGCCGGACACACCGTGTAGCAGTTGCCGCAGTACATGCATTGCTCTTCGACGACCTCGACGGACTGCTTGCCGTCGACCGTGGCCGGCCGGATCGCGCCGGTGGGACACGAGGCTATCAGCGTCGGCACCTCGCACATCTTGCGGAGATCATCGCGCTTGATGACGGGAGCCTTGCGGTGGACGCCGAGAATGGCGATGTCGGAGCAATGGACCGCCCCGCACATATTGAGGCAGCAGGCCAGGGCCACCCGGAGCTTTCCGGGCAGGTTCTGGCTGGTGAACCGGTCATCCACGGCATCCATCACGCACTTCACGATGCCGCTGGCATCGGTGGCCGATGAGTGACAATGCACCCAGCCCTGTGTGTGGACAATATTGCTGATCGCGTTGTCGGTGCCGCCGACCGGGAAGCCGGCCTCTTCAAGCTCCTTCTTCAGGGGCGCGACGTTGTCGGCGTTGTCCGTCAGGAACTCAACGTTGTTCCGGCTGGTGAAGCGCAGGTGTCCGCCGCAATACTTGTCAGCCAGTTCGGCGAAGAAGCGCAGGCTCTGAACGCTCAGCAACCGGGGAGATCCGCAGCGGACGGTGTAGAGCTTGGCGCCGGTCTCCGAGACGTGGACCATCTGGCCGGGGCCCAGACTTTCATGGTACTGCCACTTCCCATAGTTTTCCTTAATGATGGGAGGAAGGAATTTCTCATAATGCGGGGGGCCGATGTCGGTGATTCTCTTGGGTTTCTCTGCCATCTTACTGTCTCCTCAAATCTCTTTCTTACCTGCTGCGCCTACTGCGTCACTTCCTCTTCCGCCTCTTCCTCCTGGAAGAAGATGTAGGGGTTATCGCGCGGCGCCGTCACCATCTCCGGAGCAGGATCCAGTCCGATGGCATCGAGGAAGTTGGCCATGCCGACGCGCTGGATCAGCTCGCCAACGCGCTCGCGGCTCTTGCCGTGCTCATCCCAGAACTCCCAAATGGCGTCGATGAGTTCCTTGAGGCCATCTTCCAGCTCGTCTTCCGGGACGAAGGGGACCAGCACGCTCGAAAGCAGCGCACCCTGGACGATGGGGGCCTTCGCGCCGATCAGAATGGTCGCGCCCTTCTCAGTACCCGGCCGCAGCGCCTTGGGCATCACGTTGATGCAGTGCATGCAGCGGACGCACTCGCGGTTGTTGATGGTCAGCTTCTCGCCGTTCCAGTCCATGCATTGGGTCGGGCAGCGGGCGACCACGTCCTTCTGCATGTCGAGTCCGTTTTCGGCGTACTGCTTCACCGCGGCATCGTCCTGCCGGATATCGTCTTTCCAGGTGCCGATCACCGAGAGGTCGGCCCGGGCGATCGAGGCGACACAGTCATTCGGGCAACCGGCGAACTTCACCTTGAACTTGTACGGGAACGGCGGCCGGTGCAGCTCGTCCTGGTACTCCATGGTGATGTCGTGGCAGTGCTTGAGGGTGTCATAGCAGGACCACTCGCAACGGGAATAGCCGACACAGGCGGAAGGCGTCCGCATGCAGCTTCCCGATCCGCCAAGGTCGAAGCCGGCCTCAGTGAGTTCCTTGAAGCAGGGTTCGAGCTCATCGGTCTTCGTGCCGAGGAAGACGATATCGCCCGTCGAACCGTGCATGTTGGTCAGACCGGAACCATGACGCTCCCAGATGTCGCAAAGAGTGCGCAGGGCGTCGCTCGTGTAATACCAGCCCGAAGGCTGGTTGATGCGCATCGTGTGGAAGTGCGCTACCTCGGGGAACTGCTCCGGAAGATCACTGTAACGGCCTATGACACCGCCGCCATAGCCCAGCACGCCCACGATACCGCCGTGCTTCCAGTGTCCGATTCTCTCTTTGTAGGACAGCTCAAGCTGCCCCAGGAGACCATCGCACATGGAGCTCGATTCTCGAGCTTTCTTGATCTCCGTTACGAAACTCGGCCAGGGCCCCTTCTCGAGCTCATCGAGGATAGGGGTGTTCACTTTTGTGTCAACGGCCATCTACTTTCTCCTATCTATATCTTAAAACCTTTAAATGCCAAATGATACAGTATACTGTTGTCACTGTTCCGCAACCCGGCCGGACGCCGCCCCGCCGGGCAATCCATCCCTACTTCCTCATGGCCGCCATTGCCACCGTTCGATAGGCCAGGTGGGCCAATTTCGAGTAGGGTGCGTAAAAAAAGAGCATAAAGATGAAGACCAGGTGCACGTAATAGACCGGGTACATCATCGAGGTCTGGGCCAGGCGGGCGAACTGGCTGGCGAATCCGGTGACTACGATCACGCACAGGATCCCAAGAAAGAACCAGTCGAAATACGTCGACCGGGCGCGTTTTTCGGGGTCCTTGAGCCGCTCGACGAGCAGCATCACGGCGCCCACCAGGATCACCACCGAAGCAGCATTAGCAAAAATCTTCAGCGGGTGAATCTGGGGCAGCGGCGTGTGCACGAGCCCTGTCATTACACCGACGCCGACGATGGTGCCGACAAGCGCCAGCGCCAGAAATCCCCACATCGTGAGCAGGTGGCCCAGATAACGCGGCCGGTTCGGCCCGCAGTCGTGGAAATTCTTGTGCGACAGGGTCTCCGTGATCACCGGTACCAGGTTCTTCAGAATCGGCCGGTCGGCCCCGGCCTCGCGGAGAGCCTTGACAAAGCGGCTCACGCCGACCCCGTAGGAGATCAACGCCAGCCCGGCCACCGAGAAGAAGAAGACCTCGAGCAACGGGAGCGGGTACTCATTGGCGAATTCAATTCCTTCACCGTGAGAGGCGGCTTCCGGTCCGACGGCCCACTGGAGTGCGAATATCAGGGCCGGAATGAGCAGGAGCACGAACAATGCCGCCGGCCGGTTGACCAGCCGCCCCATGAAGTTGGGCCAGGCGAAGTGCTCGATCGCTTTCTGGCGGAGAGCGCCGAAGACGTCGCCGGGACGGGCGCCGCGAGGGCACTTCTCGGTACAATCCCCGCAATTGTGACAAAGCCAGATGGCCGGGTCGCTGAGGACCTTCTCCTTGAGGCCCCACTGCGCCTCGATCATCTGCTTGCGCGGGAAAGGATAGTCGTCGCGGGAGAGGGTGCAGACAGTCGAGCAGGTGGCGCATTGGTAACACTTCTTCACATCACCGCCACCAGCCGCGGTCACTTCCCGAATGAAGTTGACGTCTGGTTGGATTGCCAGCTCTGCCATAGTGCCTCCGTTTCGCTCCCGATCCTTAGGCGAACTCTCGCATCGGATTCATGCCCATCTCGGCGATCTCCTCAACAAATTTGTCGATCAGTCCGGGA
>CAYLSS010000487.1:0-4432 GCA_964385765.1 uncultured Solibacteraceae bacterium | reverse complement strand
GTTTTACGCGGCCTGGGATCCGCCCGGCGGCGGCAAGTTGCTGGCCAGCAATATGCCTTTCGACGTGCGCTCCTGGCGCAGTACGGACAGCATCCATCCCGATATCCTGCTCCGCACGGGGGTTCCGAACTCACCGGTCGAGGCAGACTTCGATCCAAGAGACGCCACCAACGTGTCGGTCTCCAACATTCAAAGCAACCGGAGTTGGCCCTCCTCACAGCAGTGGAACTTCACCATCCAGAACCAGTTGGCGCAGGACTGGGCCTGGGAGTTCGGGTATTACGGCTCCAAGGCAACACATCTGGTTCGGAAGTACGACGCGAACTTCTCCCCACCGGGACCGGGCAACATTAACGCGAAACGCCAGTGGACGTCAGTGATATTCCCCGGCACCGACATTGTGAATTCGCCGCTTGGCGAGGCCTTCCGCCATCAATTTGATGGCGACTCGCAGTTTCACTCGATGCAGACCAAGCTGGAGAAGCGCTTTTCGAAGGGCTTCACTATGCTCGGGTCCTACATCTTCTCGCGCAATATCGGTGATGTTTGCGGGCAGGCAGGATCCGGCAACGCCAGCGGTTGCGGCATCCAGGATCCGACGAATCTCCGGCTGATGAAGTCGGTCGACAACCAGCATATGAAGCATCGTTTTGTGGCGAACGCGATCTTCGATCTTCCCTTCGGCCGGAATCGCATCTGGGGAGCGAACTGGAATCCCGTGGTGGACGCAGTGGCCGGCGGCTGGACCATCGCCTCGATCGTCACGTTGACCACCGGACAGCCGTTCAGTCCCACGGTGCGTGGCAACCCGGCGAATTTCAATTTGACCAACCGTCCGAACGTGGTTGGAGATCCGATTCTATCAGCGGACGAACGAACGCTCGACCGTTGGTTTAACACCGATGCCTTCGTGCCGAACGGGCAGTTCGAGTTCGGCGACGCGGGCCGGAACATCCTGCTCAGTCCCAATACCCGGAACTGGGACTTCTCGGTCTACAAGCGATTCGTGTTCACTGAGTCGAAGTTCCTGCAATTTCGATTCGAGGCGTTCAACTTCACCAATACGCCTCAGTTCGGCAATCCAAACGCGCAGGTGGGCAACCGCAACATTGGGAGGATCACCAGCGCCGGACGTCCGCGGAATCTGCAGTTCGGCCTGAAGTTCATTTTCTAACTAACCGGCTTCGGCGACTGACTGATTTTCGCTCCGTTCCTCGCCCTGACCCTGATCAAAGGGTCAGGGCTTTTTTCGGCAACAGGCAACAAGAAGCCCGCGCCGGAGCGCGGGCTCGATGGATGTTGCGATGTTGGTTGCGAAGCTTCGTTCGATCAGTCGCCGATCGATTCGTCGGTCGGGGTTTCTTCCGGGGCCGGTTCCTCGGCGAGTCCGCCGGTGAAATGTATCGAAGTCTCGTCTTCGTACGCTTGGGCGGCATCGGTGATAATGCCTTCGGTTTCCGGGAGGCCTTCTTCTTCGACCACATCCTCACCGGCGATCTTGACCTTGCGGTAATAGTCCAGGCCGGTGCCGGCGGGAATGAGGCGCCCCATGATGACGTTCTCCTTGAGGCCCCGGAGATAATCCACCTTGCCGTTGATGGCGGCTTCTGTGAGCACCCGGGTAGTCTCCTGGAACGAAGCGGCCGAGATGAACGAATCGGTTGACAGAGATGCCTTGGTGATTCCGAGAAGCACCGGCTTCCCTTCGGCTGGCTTGCCGCCGGCCTCGAGGGTGGCGGCATTCTCACTCATGAACCGGAACTTATCCACCACTTCGTCAGGCAGGAATTCCGTATCGCCGATCTCCTCGATTCTTACCCAGCGCATCATCTGCCGGACGATCACCTCGAGGTGCTTGTCGTTAATGTTGACGCCCTGGAGGCGGTAGACTTCCTGGATCTCGTTGACCAGGTATTTCTGGAGTTCCTTCTCACCCAGGACGTGGAGGATGTCGTGCGGATTACGCGGACCATCCATGAGCGGATCGCCGGCTTTCACGCGCTCGCCTTCCTGCACGTTGATGTGGACACCGCGCGGGATGGCGTACTCGCGCTCCTCGCCGTCCTCGCCGAGGATCCCCAGTTTGCGGTAGCCCTTCGTGACCTCGCCGTACTTGACGGTGCCGTTAATCTCGGCGACTACGGCTGGCTCTCTCGGCTTGCGAGCCTCAAACAGTTCCACGACACGGGGCAGACCGCCGGTGATGTCCTTCGTCTTGGTGGTTGCACGGGGGATCTTGGCGAGCACGTTACCTGCATGAACCGTGTCGCCGTCAGTGACCATCAGGTGGGCGTGCGTCGGCATGAGATAACGCTTCTCATCCGAGCGCGTTCCGCCCTCGGGCCGGATGATGACTGCCGGCATTCGCTTTTCGTCGGGGGAGTCGACCACGACGTACTGCGACAAGCCAGAGATCTCATCGACCTGTTCCTGCAGCGTGATCCCTTCGACCAAGTCGCGGAAGTGCACGACACCGCTGATCTCGGTCAGGATCGAGAATGTGTACGGATCCCACTCGAGCAGCGTTTGATTGGCTTTGACAGGATCGCCATCGGCGACGAGCAGCTTGGCGCCGTAGACAACCTGGTAGCGCTCTTTCTCGCGACCTTTTTCGTCGACCACGGCCAGTACGCTGTTACGGTTCATCGCAACCCGTTCGCCCGCGGCATTGATAACGGTCACAATGCCGATGTACTTGGCAAACCCGTCGGAACGGGCACCCTGTTCGTTCTGCTCGCGCTGTCCGGTGGCGGTACCGCCGATATGGAAGGTCCGCATGGTAAGCTGGGTGCCCGGCTCACCGATTGATTGGGCGGCAATGACACCAACCGCCTCTCCGCGCTCCACCATCGCGCCGCGCGCCAGGTTCCGTCCATAGCAAAGCTGGCACACGCCGCGCTGTGACTCACAGGTCAGTACCGAGCGGATCTTGACGCGCTCGACGCCGGCATCCTGAATGTCGGCCGCCAGCGACTCGGTAATCTCCTGGTTGGTGCCGACGATGACGTTGTCTTCGAAATCGCGGATCTCTTCCTGGGCCACGCGGCCGACAATGCGATCTCTCAACGGCTCGATGATCTCGCCCGACTCCACGATGGGCTCGACGTAGATGCCGTCATTCGTCCCGCAATCTTCCTCGGTGACAATCACATCCTGAGCAACGTCGACCAGGCGGCGAGTCAGGTAACCGGAGTCCGCCGTTTTCAGAGCGGTATCAGCCAGACCTTTCCGGGCGCCGTGGGTGGAGATGAAGTACTGCAAGACGTTGAGGCCTTCCCGGAAGTTGGCCGTAATCGGGGTCTCGATAATCTCGCCGGAGGGCTTGGCCATCAGGCCGCGCATACCGGAGAGCTGCCGGATCTGCTGCCGTGAGCCTCGCGCGCCGGAGTCGGCCATGATGAAGATCGGATTGAGCGCGCCGCCGGTATCGAATTCTTCCATGCGCTTGAACATGGCCTCCGAAACGCGGTCAGTAACCTTGGACCAAATCTCGATGATTTTGTTGTAGCGCTCGCCATGCGTGATGGCGCCTTCCTGGTACTGCTCCTGCACTTCGATAACGGTCTTCTCAGCGTCGCGGACCAACTTCTCCTTCTCGAGGGGCACGACCATGTCATCGATGCCAATGGAGATGCCGGCACGAGTAGCGTAGTTGAAGCCGAGCTTCTTGATCTGGTCAAGCATGCTGACAGTGGTCTGCAAACCGAACTCGAGATAGCAATACTGGGCCAACTGAGCCAGGCCCTTCTTCTTGAGCAGACCGTTGATAAACGGCATCTCGTCGGGCAGGACATCATTCAGGATGACCCGGCCGACAGTGGTGTCCATGTACTGCTTGTCGAATTCGACGGGTGCGGTATGCAGGATATTCTGGCTGTCAAATGCGGTGGCCAGGTCAATGACACGGCCTGTGTAGCGCAGCTTGATAGGGGTCAGGCTTTCTACCTCGCCCATCTCGAGGGCGATAAGCACGTCCTCGAGGGATGCGAACATCCGGCCCTCTCCCTTGGCGCCCGGAAGAGCCTTGGTCAGGTAGTAGAGGCCAAGCACCATATCCTGACTGGGCACGGCGATCGGCGCCCCGTGAGCCGGCGACAGGATGTTATTCGACGCCAGCATCAGGGTCGCCGCTTCAATCTGAGCCTCCGGCGACAAGGGGATATGGACGGCCATCTGGTCACCGTCGAAGTCGGCGTTGAAGGCGATGCAGGTCAGCGGGTGCAGCCGGATGGCTTTGCCTTCGACGAGCACTGGCTGGAAGGCCTGAATGCCGAGGCGGTGAAGCGTGGGGGCGCGGTTGAGCAGGATCGGATGGTCGCGGATGACCTCTTCGAGGATGTCCCAGACAACCGCATCCTGCTGTTCGACCAATTCCTTGGCCTGCTTGATGGTGGTGCAATGACCACGCTGCTCGAGCCGGTGATAGATGAAG
>CAYLSS010000486.1:0-4442 GCA_964385765.1 uncultured Solibacteraceae bacterium | reverse complement strand
CGATGCGTCGCGCCGCCCCGGTCACAAGGATCACCTTGTTGTTTAGATTTTGTACTTTAAACTCCTGGTTCTCCATGGATCTCCACCGCTTCGGCAGGAACTCCGACAGGTTCCGGCTCGACGAGCATACCGCGCCAGCCGGCAACGGTCCAGACGACGGCGGTCGAGCAGCTCAGGATGCCGGCGACAGTCCCGATAGTCCGTGGATCGTAGCGCTCGGTCGCCAGTCCAGTCAAGGCCATCGATATCATCATGGTCCCCCAGACCAGCGTCTCGAGGGTCGCGAACACCCGTCCGCGGAACTCGTCCGGGACGTGCCTGAGCAGCAGCGTCATATTCAGAATAGATGCCACTCCCATACCGAAGCGCGACATGGCGATGAAGACCAAGACAAGCAGGAACGGCCTTGTCTGGCTGAACGCGATGTAGGAGAGCCCGTGGATCAGGAAGACGACCACTATGATTCGCTTATAGCCCTCGAAGGGCAGCTTCCCGCCGATGCGATTCGCCCACGTCCCGCCGATCACCAGTCCCAGTCCGGCGCAACCCCAGATGACGCCCATACCTGCCGGACCGTAGGGATACACCACCTCTCCAAACAGTGTGAACAGAATTTGGGCCGCTCCGCCACCCGACGCCCAGCCCACGTGCACCAGTGCAATCGTCAGAATCAAGGGCACGGATCGCATGTACCGCAGTCCTTCGACGTAGTCCTGGAAGGGCCGCAGCACAGAGGCTTCCGTCATCGCCTTCCGTGCCGCACGAAATCCGCGAGGTGCTTTCAATTGGGCGATACAAATTGCTGATATAAAGAACGATATCGCATTAAAAACGAATGCCCATCGGTAGCCAAACTGCATCGCTGAAACGCCGCCGAGGAGTGCTCCCAAGGTCACGGCCGTCCATTGAGTGGTCTTGGTCAGTGAATTGGCGGCATGCAGTTCATCCTCGTTGGTAATAGTGGGCAGGATGGACGCCCGGCCGCTTGTGAAGAACGGGGAGGCGAACATCAACAGAAAGCTTAAAATGAACAGCTTCCAGGTCTCACCCGGATGAACCGCGAACATGAAGAGAACCGCGACCATCCCGCGGATGAGGTCGCTGGCGATCATCAGGTGCTTCCGATCCATCCGGTCGAGCATGACCCCGGCCAGGGGGCCGGCGAGGATGATCGGGAGAGCCCGGGCAATCATGACAGCACTGACCAGGAGGCCCGAGTTCGTATTGTGAAGGACCAGGCTGAAGACAGCGATGGTATTGAAGTGGTCGCCAATCTCGCTGACTATTTGACCGATCCAGGTATATCGATAGTTGCGATTCTGCTTGAGAAGCTGCCGAAAACCAACTCTGCTCAAGCGACTTCCTCCCGCCGCTCGACGAGTGATTCCAGGTAGTCGAGGTCGATCCCGTATCCCAGTCCAGGCTCCTCCCGTACTTGGATAGACCCGTGGGTCGTTGTCTCGACCGCGGGGTGAATGACATCCCGCTCCCAGTACCGCTTCGATGCCGACACATCCCCCGGGAGGACAAAATTCGGCATGGTGGAAAGCGCGATATTGTGGGCGCGGCCGATGCCCGATTCGAGCATTCCGCCGCACCACACCGGGATTCCTGCTTTCTCGGCGACATCATGGACCGCTCGCGCACCCGTGAAGCCTCCCACGCGGCCTAGCTTGATGTTGATGATGCGGCACGCCCCAAGCCGGATCGCCTGTTCGGCATGGCGCTTGGTCCGAATGCACTCGTCCAGGCAGACCGGCGTTTCCAGTTGCTGCTGCAGCGCGGCGTGATCGATGATGTCATCCCAGGCCAGAGGCTGCTCGATCATCATCAAGTAGAAACGGTCGAGCTCTTTCAAATGGCCTGCATCGGCTAATGTATAAGCTGAATTAGCATCTGCCATCAATCTGATTTGAGGGAATTTTTCTCGCACACGCTCAAGTACGCCGACATCCCAACCGGGCTTGATCTTAATCTTGATTCTCTGGTAGCCGGCACCGAGTTCCCTGGCGATTTTGTCGAGGAGCTGCTCGATGGAATCCTGTATCCCGATCGATACACCGCAGGGAATTTCCTGGCGGGCGCCCCCGCCGATATGCCGACTCAATGGTTCATCCGCTACACGAGCTGACAGGTCCCAAACCGCACATTCCAAGCCACCTTTAGTCATCTGATGTCCTCTTACAGCCGGGAGCAGCCGGCAGAACTCGGCGGCAGAGGTGAAGTCCCGACCCACCACTGCGGGAGCGATCAGATCCTTCAGCAGGAGCCAGGAGCCGTCCGCCCATTCTTCATTGAAGAAGGGGCCTTCGCCGCAGGTCACCTCACCCCAGCCGGAGACTCCGTCGGCGAGGACTTCGACAATTACGATGGATCGATTCGTGATCCGGCCGAAGCTGGTCTCGAAGAAGTGAAGAAGGGGCAGGCGAATCTGCCGCAGGATGATCCGGTCGATTCTCATGGGCATTGGCTAAAAGTGTAGGTTCCCGAGTCGGCCGACCGTTCAACGCCGGTCACGACCAGCCCGCGTGCAAAGTATTGCTCGAACTGTAAACTCGCTTCTTGTTGAATCGCAAGTGCATTGTGTATATCGGATCGCCGAATTTCAGAGATTGCGTTCGGAATTGTGATGCGCTCCTCGACGGGCTCCCGCTGGCGCGGCTTCCCGGCAAGGATGGCTTCGGTACGCGGATCATCAAGACGCCACTCGGCCACGCAGCGATCAGTCGGCAGGCCTGTGTGAAGCTTGCTCGTGGTGACACCGTAGTTATTTCGAATGAGGCTGCGTATGATACCGCCCAGCTTCTCGATATTGAGGTAGGCGTTCTTCAGTTCCAGAGGATCGAAGGTCCACTCGATCAGGCGGATTCCACGGGAGAGAGCGTCGTTCCGCTGCTCGAGCTTCAGTCTCCGGCCGATGCCGCGATTGCGGTATTCCGGCAGCACGCCGAGCATATGGCTGTGAAGATACGGCTCGCAGGATTCGCCCTTGAAACCGGGGATCGAGTAACAGTAGCCAATCATCCGACTGTGGTCGAATGCTGCGATGACATGCCCGCCAATCCTGGTACAGACCAGAAAGAGGCGAGCCGGGACCGTTTCGACATCATCGAAGCCCCAGACCTCCTTCTGGACCGGAAGGGCCTCGCGGAACTCCTCCATCGTTCTTAGCTTGCGGTATTCGATGGCTGCCGCCTTTTCGCCTCCTGCCATAAGGCCTCCATCTCCTCCTGGTTTGCATCCTCGAGCGTCCGGTTCTGATTCCGCAACTGCTGCTCGACGTACTGGAAGCGACGCCGGAACTTCGCGTTCGATTTCCTGAGCGCCTGTTCCGGGTATACCTTCAGATGACGCGCTATATTGACCACAACAAACAGGATATCGCCCAGCTCCTCTTCCAGCCGGGTCGCGGCGGGAGGTTCCTCCAGACGCGCCTCCGCCAGCTCGTCCAACTCCTCGTGGAGCTTCTGGATCACGTGGTCAGTGCTGTCCCATTCGAAGCCGACCGCAGCCACCTTCGAGGAAATCTGAGCCGCTTCGGCCAGAGCCGGCTGTTTTCTGGACACCCCATCGAGGAGTGTTGCCGGACCCTGTTCGCGCCGCTTCTTCTCGTCTGCTTTAATCTCGTCCCAACGCTTCTTGACCTGTTCAGCGGTCCGGGCATCGCCGGAGCCAAAGACGTGCGGGTGCCGGCGAATCAGCTTCTCGTTGATGGCGTCGAGGGAGTCATCGACCGAGAAGCGGCCTTCCTCGCGCGCCATTTGGGCGTAGAAAACCGCCTGCAGAATGTAGTCGCCGAGCTCATCGGCCAGCGCCGTCCAGTCCCGCGCATCGATTGCGTCCAGGACCTCGTAGGTCTCTTCCAGCGTGTACGGCTTGATCGTGTCGAACGTCTGCTCGCGGTCCCAGGGACAGCCGTCCGACGCCCGGAGCCTGGCCATGATTTCCACAAGCCGTTCGAACCGTTCTCCGGTGGTTTCTTTGCCGCCTGCCATCGGCCTTCAATGTAGCAGACCGCCGAACAGGCGGTGGCCGGACGACGCTACTTCAATGGTGCGTCGCGCAGGCCAAAGGGGCGGAGGGAAACGGCCGGAGGGTGCGCACGGTTCGCTTCAAAACAGGAGAGTTACGGGATCCCGGGGTGTGTGAATCGCGCGTTTCGAGTCGAGGCGGTGGCGGCAGAAGGTGCTAGGGTGGCCGGCTTCGCTCCCGCTCGCCAGCCTGCCGCCGCATTTCCTCGTTGTAGAGTTCCTTGGCCCGTGACAGCTCTTGCCTCGCTTCCTCGGCGCGGCCGGCGCGCCGCAGGGCATTGCCGAGCTTGAATCGGACCGCCGAATTATCCGGGTTGCTCTCGACCCCGGCGCGGAATTGCTCGATGGCTTGCGTTAATTCTTCTTGCCGCTCGTACACCGTTCCCAGGCCGATGCGGGCGTCAACCAGTT
>CAYLSS010000485.1:0-4443 GCA_964385765.1 uncultured Solibacteraceae bacterium | reverse complement strand
GAAGGGATACCGCGACAAGGGTTCCGGGTCGACACCGCAGAAGAGGTGGTGCATCACCGTGTTGCCGACCAGGACGACTTCGCGGATGGGCTCTCTCCGATCGAGGCCGGCGACGAGTTGGCCGGTCGCGGAGCGGATCAGGTTGCTGAGCCGCGACAGCCCGCCGGGACTGAGGGCCGACTGGACGCGGCTCATGACGTCAGCGCCATGGGTCGATTGCGGGTTGAGCGCGGAGCGAACGCCCAGCACCTGGCCGGTCGCGAGGTCCAGGAGCTGAGCCACCAGCGTGGTGGTACCGATGTCCAGGGCGATCGCGAGCCCTTCGCGGGGGGTGAAGGAGAAGCGGGTCCCATCGTCGAGGATCTCCATTTCCCACTGTCCGACCGCGAGGGTGATACTGGTATCGGCAACCGCTCGGCAGGCGAGCCGCCAGCCGGAGGCGATCTCCAAAGGGCTGAGAATCTGCGTCTCGTCGGAGGTGGGAGGGAGGTGGCCTTCGATCACGCGGACGCGGCAACCGCCGCAGTCCCCGCGGCCTCCACAAGGGAACTCGACGCCGTGGGCGAACAGCACGTCGCGAAGGGCGGTGCCCGCGGGGACTTCAAGGGTTTCGCCGAGAGGCTGCAGTCGAATTGTCACGGTCCGGGCCATGGTCCAGCTAGTTGATGAGGAGCCTTCTGAAACCCGGAGAGCGGATGCGCCGGTTCATGGGAATCGGTTCTTCAGCCTGCTTTGTCCGTATCGATGACTTCACCGTCGTGTCTGGGCACAATACGGTGGCCGGGTTGGACGATGAGGAAGTCGCCGCCCTCCCAGTCGCCCTGTACGAGACGCTCGATGAGCGTCATGTCGCCGCTCAACTTCTCGAATTCCATTCCGCGTTCGGCGGCCTCCTGGCGGGTTTGTGACTCGAACCGATCGTCGGGTTCGACGCCCATCTCGATGAAGGTCAGCTTGCCGTAGTTCTTGGTGTAGCCGCCGAGGGTCTCCCATAGGTAGCGGGCGTTCTCCTCACCGTACCTGGCGACCAGTTCGTCGTAGTTCTGCGTGAAGCCCATTTTCCGATAGGCTTCTCCGCCGATCTGAGTGAGGTCGCGGCCGCGCTCGATCCAGCCGGTGGTCTTGAAGTAGACGCCGGGGTTGCTATCGAAATATTCCTGGTATCGTGTACGGCTCCCAAGGAAGAGCGTGATGCAGTCATGGCCGCGCGGCACGACGAGCGGTCTGGCGCGGGCGGTGAGGCCGGCGAGCCCCATGCCGCAGAGCGCGTAGCCGAGCAGGATGGCGTCGTAGAGGTCCTCTTCCACCCGGTCCAGCGTTTGCTGGAGGCGGTCGCGCATTTCCTCGCCAGCAAGGTCATGAAGCCCCTTAGGGAGGAACTCGACGTCGATGTGATGGGGCGACCTCGAGATTGTGGCGCACATCTCGCGGAGAAGGATCTCGCAGGAAATAAGCTTCAGCCGCACGACTTATGATCCGGCGAGGGCCTGCCGGGCGGCGCGAATGAAGTCCGGCGTGGTGCCGCAACAGCCCCCGATGTAGGTGGCGCCGGCCTCCACCAGCTTTGGCACATAGGAAGCGAACTCCCGCGGGGTGGTGCTATAGGTGACCCGTCCCTCATTGATTTCGGGGAGTCCGGCGTTGGCTTTGATCCAGATCGGAAGATGGGTGGCTGCATGCAGCCGCTCGCAGACGGGGACATAGCCGGCGATCCCGTTGCCGCAGTTGGCGCCGATGACATCCGCGCCTGCCTCGGCCAGGCTTTCGGCCGCTTGCTCAGGTTTCACACCCATCATTGTACGGTCTTTGTTGCGGCCCGAGTCGTAGACCATGCAGCCGACCGTGAGCAGGCCGGTCGCCTTGGCGGCGGCAACCGCGAGCCGGGCTTCTTCGAGGTCGGACATGGTCTCGACCACAATCGCATCGGCGCCAGCTTCGGCGATGGCTTCGGCCTGTTCGGCGAAAGCGGCGCGAAGATCCTCTTCGGTGACGTCGCCCATCATGAGGAGCTTGCCCGAGGGTCCGATCGAGGCGAATACCTTGGCGCGACCGGCCGCGGCGCCTTTCGAAATTTCCACTCCGGCTCGATTCACGGCCCTGACATCGATGGCGGTCTTCTTTTCCCGGAGCACGATGCGGTTGGCTCGAAAGGTATTGGTGATCACCACCTGGCTGCCGGCGTCGACGTATCCGCGCGCCACTTCCTGCACGCGCTCGGGTTGCTCCAGGTTCCACAGGTCGGGGAGTTCATCGGGCCCGAGACCTTGTTCCTGCAACTGCGTGCCCCAGGCTCCGTCAGTGAGGATCGGAGATTCGCTCATCGCTTCATCCTTAGGCGGCGACCAACTCGCGGGCCTTGGTAACCGCGCTCGAAGCGTTGTCGGCGTAGCCGTCGGCGCCGATTTCGGAGGCGTACTCCGGCGTCACCGGCGCGCCACCGATAATGACCTTCACTCTCTCCCGGACACCGGCGGTTTGAAGCGACTGGATAATCATCTTCATGGACGGCATGGTCACGGTCAACAGGGCCGACATGCAGAGGAGGTCGGGCTCTTCGGATTCGACGGCCGCGATGAACTTTTCGGCGGAGACATCCGCGCCGAGGTCCACGACACGGAAACCGGCGCCTTCCAGCATGGACGCGACGAGGTTCTTGCCGATGTCATGGAGGTCCCCCTTGACCGTCCCGATGATCACGGTACCGATGGGCTCGGCTCCGCTCGCGGCAAGCAACGGTTGGAGCAGCTTGAGGGAGCCCTTCATGGCGCGGGCGGCCAGCAACAGCTCCGGAACAAAGAACTCCTCGCACTCAAATCGTTTACCGGCTTCGTTCATGGCCGGTATCATGGCTTCGTTGATCAGCGTCTGTGGCTCCATCTTCTCGGCCAGCGCCTCTTCGGTTACGGCGATAGCCGTCCGCTGGTCTCCGTTGAGAATCGCATCGTGCAGCTTCTTGAGGTCCGCCATGGGTTGTCTTCTCCGTAGACTGTGGGAAAACAGGACTATACAGTCTGCTTCGGTTGCGAACTGATTGTACCAAAGTCCCGATGCGCGCAGCGGGAACAAAACAGGGGAGCTGGACGTAGTATAAAACGGGCGGCGGCAGAAAGGAGAACGAAGGAATGGATACGCATGTGCGTGTGCTGGGCGTTATTCATATCGCATTCGGAGTGCTGGGGCTGCTGGCCGGCGTGATGCTGTTCGTGATTTTCGGCGGGGCGGCGGGAATCGTGGGCACGGTCGGCGCGATGGAGGATCCGGAGGCGCTCATCGCCGTACCCATCATCAGCCTCGTCGGCGCGGTCATCGTCGGTATTGTCGTGATCCTGTCGATTCCGTCGCTGGCAGCGGGCGTCGGCTTGCTCAGCTACCAGAACTGGGCACGGATGCTGGCGTTGATTCTCTCTGTGATCGGATTGCTAAACGTCCCGATCGGGACGATTGTCGGTGCTTACGGGCTCTGGGTGCTGCTGACGCCGGAGACGGAAGTTCTTTTCCAGAGGCGCGGGACGCCGCGGCCGATAGGGCAGACACCGGCGCCCTTCGGCCCACGGAAGGCCGGCTGACAGATACGCTGCCTGGCCACACCATGCCGGGGGCATTCACGGCTATAATAGCCACGCTATGCCAAGCCTACAGCGACGCGACTTTCTCACCACCTCCCTGGCCGGCAGCCTCGGCGCGGCCCTGTCCTGCGGCGGTTCACAGAGCCCCTCCACGTCTACCCGTCCCCCGAACATCGTCTACATCATGGCCGACGACCTTGGCTACGGCGAGCTTGGCTGCTACGGCCAGGATAAGATACGGACGCCCAACATCGATCAAATCTCGGCTGAGGGGATGCAGTTCTCCGACGCCTACGCCGGCTGCACAGTCTGCGCTCCATCCCGCAGCGTCCTGATGACCGGAATGCATATGGGGCATACTTCGGTCCGGTCGAATCCGGGCGGTGTTCCGATTCTGCCCGAGGATGTGACAGTCGCCGAGTTGCTCAAGCAAGCCGGCTACGCCACCGGCTGCTACGGCAAATGGGGACTTGGCGACATCGGTACCGAGGGAGTCCCATGGAAGCAGGGTTTCGATGACTTCTGCGGCTACCTGCACCAGGCTCATGCGCACTACTACTATCCCCACTACATCTACAAAAACGGCGAGCAGCTTCCGCTGCCCGGAAACGAAGGCAAGGGACGTGGAGAGACTTTCTCCCACGATGTGATTGCCCAGCACGCGCTCGACTTCATCCGTGCGAGCAAGGACCAGCCCTTCTTTTGCTATGTTCCGTTCACGATTCCGCACTCCGAATACGTGGCTCCGGAGGAATCCATGGCCGAATATCGAGGCAAGTTTCCGGAGCCGGATCCCCGGCCGCAGAGCCGTCCGGGTCGCCTGATCTTCGACAGCCCGCACGCCTCACTGGCGGCGATGATCACTCACATGGATCGC
>CAYLSS010000484.1:1745-4450 GCA_964385765.1 uncultured Solibacteraceae bacterium | reverse complement strand
GCAACTGGTGATTCAGGCTTCCGGGATGGGGAAAGGAGGCGAGATCTTCGTGCTCGACATGGGTGCGCCGGTTCGGATCGCGGACCTCGCCCGGGACATGATCCTCCTTTCCGGCCTGCGGCCCGGGGCCGATGTCGATATCGAGTTCACGGGTCCGCGACCGGGCGAAAAGTTGTACGAGGAACTCAACCTGGACGATGAGACCACTGTGCCGACGCACCACGAGCGGATCAAGATCTTCTCCGGCAACGGTCTGCCATCGGGCCGCGTCGATCACGCGCTCGAGGATTTGAAAGCAATCTGCGAGCACCGCGACATCGGGGCCCTGGTGCTGTTCCTCAAGGAGATGATCCCGGACTACAATGCGAGCGCGGCGATCCTGCGGCGCGTCGTGGGGCAGACTCCCGTGCAGACGCTCGCGGCCGTTGAGGACAACGGGAAGCGAGCGGATTGGGGCATGAGGCCGATCTTGCGGCCCGCGTCTAAAGCAATCATCGAGACGGCGGCGAAGCCGGTTTAGATGAGGATCGGTGTGTCAACGGAAGGAACGGAAACAGCGGAGGATGGATGCTGACAACCATCATGCACGCTAGCCGGCGCCCGGCGGGCCCATTGCTCGCCAGCGGCGGACTGCATGTCCTCGGCCTGTTCCTGCTATTGACAGTAGGGACGTCGATGGTGGAGCAGCACATCGAACACCGGCATACAGCGCTGACTTTTGCGCCCGCTCCCCCCCGCGAGGCGATTCCCGAGCCGCTTCAGCCGGAGCCCGCCAGGGCGAGTACCGTTCCCAGACCCGAGGCGCCCGTGCCGCTGCGAGCACCAGCGCCGGTGGAATTGCCACCGCCTATCGAGATCGAGCCGGAGCCACAGCGGGCGGAGGCGCCGCCGACTACGCCGGCCGTTCAGATTCCAGGGCCGCCGCCCGAGCGTCCGCCTCCGGCTGAGCCTGTTCCAGCGCTTCAGACGGGCGTGTTCGCCGGACAGACCCCTGTGAAACGAGACCTGAAGCCGGCGGAGGAGGTCGCGACTGGTCTATTTGGCGAAACCGAGGCCGCCGCGGCGCCGGAGACGGCAAGCAGCACAGCCAGCGTCGGTTCGTTCGACGGGGCGGCCGCCGCTGAGTTGACGTCCGTCGCGTATGGCACTACCCGACCATCCGTCGGGCAATTCGCCAAAGCCACGCAAGCGGCATTCAAAGAGAGTACGAACGGGCATCCCGCTACCGCAGGTCCCGTCTTTGGCGACGCTTCGAACGGCTCTCGGGCCGGACAATTGCCGCCGACGACCGCGCCCGCCGCGGAGGCTGGATTCGGCGGACCGTCCGTTTCCAGCCACAAAGCGGCATCACGTACTGATTCGGAGGTCCGTGCCTCCGGCTTCAAAGCCGTGGTCGCCAAAAGCGGCCCCGGGGATGGGCTCGACCAGAAGGCCGTGCCGATTCTGGATACGCCGATCAAGGTGCTGGCAAAGCCGCGTCCGGCCTATACCGCCGAAGCGAGGCGCCTGAAGATCGAAGGCGAAGTCGTGCTCGAGGTGCTCTTCCGGCGCAACGGTGAGATTCAAGTGATGCGAATCATTGAAGGGCTCGGCCACGGCCTTGACGAAAACGCTCGTCGGGCCGCCGAGACTATGAGCTTCCGGCCGGCTACGCGCGATGGGCGTCCGGTCGATGCTGCCGCCGTCGTCCGAATCCAGTTTCAATTGGCCTATTGAAAAAACCATGAAACGTCTCATCCAGACAATTCTCTTCTCGACAACACTTCTGATGGTGTGGCCGGCGGAGGCTGCCGAACGCAGCCCGGTCGAACGCCTGCTGGCGAAGATCGTGCAGCGGGAGTTCGATTTCATCGCCCGGATTCGCAGCTTCAATCCATTGTTGGAGACATATATTCAGGAGATCCCCGATGCCGAGGCGGCCTCGCCCGCGCGCGATCATTACTTCCTGGGCCGGCTCAATCTGGAGAGCACGATCGACTACACGCCGCTCGTTGCTCGCAGCGAAGCCCGAAGGCGTCCCGGCATACTCTTCTTCAAAAAGCGCTCAGTGTCATTTGTGCCCGACGGCTTCGCCCAGATGATCTTTCTCGACACCGACGGTTTCAACGTAGACAACTACAAGTTCGAGTACATTCGCCGGGAGTTCCTTGGTGAAGTGCGCTGCTTCGTATTCGACGTTGTCCCGTCCCATGAAAAGGAGACCGGGCGCTTCATCGGACGCATCTGGGTCGAGGACCAGGACCACAATATCGTCAGGTTCAATGGTACCTACACGGGCAGTTCTCCGGACAAGCTCTATTTCCACTTCGACAGTTGGCGCGTCAATGTTGCCGAAGGGCGGTGGGTCCCCGCGTTTATCTACACCGAGGAATCGAACCCCCTCGACGACGAACTGCAAGTTCCGCGCTTCAAGGCGCAGTCCCGGTTGTGGAGCTACCGCCCGTTGCGCGAGGGCCGTCTCGACGAACTGACGAATATCCTGATCGAGGCCGAGGAAGGGGTCCGCGACCAAAGCGAGAGCGGTGATATCTCTCCGCTGAAGAGCCAGCGGATGTGGGAACGCCAGGCCGAGGAGAATGTAATCGACCGGCTCGAAACCGGCGGCTTGCTGGCTCCCTACGGAGAGGTCAACGACGTGATCAATACGGTGATCAACAATCTCGTGGTCACGAATCAGCTCGTCGTGCGGCCGACTGGCCGTGTTC
>CAYLSS010000484.1:0-1735 GCA_964385765.1 uncultured Solibacteraceae bacterium | reverse complement strand
ACTCGAAACGTTCTCATTCGGCAATACCATCGTCATCAGCCGCGGTCTCATCGACGTCCTGCCTGACGAAGCGAGTCTGGCCATGGCCCTTGCCGGCGAACTCGCCCATATTGCACTCGGACACCGCACGAACACGCAGTTCGCCTTTAACGACGAGACCATGCTTAGCGACCAGGAACTGCTCGACAAGTTCCGATTTGGACGCGGCGCAGAGGAGATCGACGAAGCCAACAGCAAAGCTGTCGAGATCCTCGAGAAATCTCCCTACAGCGAAAAACTCGGCAACGCCGGCCTCTTTTTGCGCTCCCTCTCTGAAAGAGCGCCTCAGTTTCCCGCCCTGATCCGGGCCAACTTCGGGAACCAGCTATCCGACGGCAGCAATCTCGAACGTATGAATGAACTGGCCATCTCGGCGCCGGCTCTTGAAAGCGATCGGCTCGACCAAATCGCCGCACTCCCGCTCGGCAGCCGCATCCGGCTTGACCCCTGGACGAACAGGATCGAAATGAAGAAGACTGAAGCGGTGACGCTCACATCAGCGCGCGACAAGCTGCCATTCGAGATCACGCCGTACTTGATCCGACTCAGACGTGCTGGGGCGGGTGGCCGCAACAACATGCTGGCCGTCGACAAAACGGACCAGTAGGCGCGAGCGGTGAAGGAGAGATCTTCAAAGAAGTCACCGGACGCCGGAGCATATTGCGGCCGCTGCAACTCGTCTACGGGCGGGAAGCTCATTTGCCCCCGCTGCCGGGAGTTCTTTCGTCTGCTCCGCTTTCGCTCCGACGAGAAAACCACCGCGGCGGCGGCTTCTGGCTGATAGCACCACCGATATCCGGTGACCGCCTGATATCCTAATCCAGAAGTCCCAAATGAAAGTCGCCAAGGCCGTTATCACCGCAGCCGCGCCCACGCAGCGGACTCTTCCGCTGCAGACACTGATCGACCAGGACGGCGCCGAGAAGTCGGTTCTCCGGATCATTATCGAAGAGGTGCTGCGGGCGCGGGTCGAAGAGATCTGCGTGGTCGTCTGTCCGGGCGATGAGATCACCTATAAAGCCGTCGCCGGCGAACACAGGGGCCGTCTTTATTTCGTTCACCAGCCCGAGCCGAAGGGCTATGGAGACGCCGTGCATTGCGCTCGCGAGTTCGTGGGCAGCGACGCGTTCCTGCACCTGGTCGGGGATCATCTCTATGTGAGCCGCAACGCCTCGGGGTGCGCCCAACAGCTTGTCGAAATTGCTGGCGTCGAGGAATGCGCCGTCTCCGCCGTGCAAACCACGCGCGAAGCCCGTCTGCCTCGCTATGGCGCCGTCGGCGGGCAGCGCGCGGCCGGACGGCCCGGCGTGTACCGCATTGAGACCGTGATCGAGAAGCCGACCCCTACCGAAGCCGAGCAGCGTCTCATTGTTCCCGGCCTACGCGCCGGCCACTACTTGTGCTTCTTCGGAATGCACGTCCTCACGCCCACGGTGATGGAACTGCTCGGTCACCTGCTCGGGGGGCCCGGCGGAGCCGGCGTCACACTTTCGGATGCGCTCTCCCTGCTTGCCCGCAAGGAGCAGTATCTGGCGCTTGAAGAATCCGGACATCGCTTCAATGTCGGCGTGAAATATGGATTACTGATGGCCCAGTTCGCTCTCGCCCTCAATGGTGACGATCGCGAGGAGGTGCTTTCGCGTCTTCTTGAGGTGCTTGCCTGGCGCGAGCAGGGGGTAGCCTTCGAATAGCATGA
>CAYLSS010000483.1:0-4453 GCA_964385765.1 uncultured Solibacteraceae bacterium | reverse complement strand
CGCCAGATCCGGTCGTCCTTCTGGCACGGGATCTCAGCGCACAGCACCGTAGCTCCGCCCCGCTCGGCCAGACCGTAGTTCTTTGGCTCCGAAAGCCGGGTGATTCTCACGTCCGCCCCAGGGAAGTAGTGGGCATCGTATTCCGTGTACCGATCCGTATCAAGCGCCACGTAGACCAGGACGATGGCGCGGTACTGCAGCGACGCCGCTGACTCGAGGACATTCTCGGGCGCGGCAGGTGTCGCCGAACGTACAAGGACCGGTAATGGAATCGTCGAGAGGATATGGCGGGCCGGGATGCGTCGCTCACCGCCGGCACTTTCCACCCGCACCGCCACTGCCCGGCTGCCCTCTAGTTCGACGCCCCTCACCGTATGACCGAGCAGTACCTTCGCTCCGCCATCCGTCGCGGCCCGATGGTAGCTGTCGCTGATCTGGCCATATCCCCGCCGCGGGTAGAAGAACCCGCCCCCTTGGCTTTGAGCCCCGGGACCGAGCTCAGAACCTTACGCATCATCTTCCATATCGACGACGCCGAAACCCGCCGGCGCGCCTGCTCGCCGTCGAGTGCGTCCGGAGACACACCCCAGATCTTCTCGGCGTAGGGAAAGTAGAACTCACGGCAGATCGTTTTCCCGAGTCCGGCTTCCAGAACCTGGGCGAAACTTTCCGTCCCAGGCTTCGAGAATGGCTTCCTGACGGCATCAAGCGCCGCACCGGCGGAGAACGAAATCGGCAGGTTGAGGACCAAGTCGGCCGCCTTCAGCGGGAAGTGTACCCATCGGCCCTTGATCAGGATTCGCCCGTGCCGCGGCCGGTCGAGCAGTTCTTCGCCGATCATGGATCGGATATCGGCCAGAATGTCGGGACGGCAGGAAGGGTGCAGCCGATGACTACCGTAGTCCACCTGAAGGCCTTTGAATTCAAAGCTTCCGGCATTGCCGCCCACGCGGTCCGAGCGTTCCACGACGGTCACATCGAAGGCATTGCGGCCGGCAAGCCGGTAAGCCGCGCCAAGTCCAGCCGGACCGGCGCCAAGGACGACAACTGACGGACGCTCTGGGGCCATGATCTCCATCCCGGGCGGACAATCAAAGTGCACTGTCCCCCCCCGGATTTCACATTCTCGCATCTTGCACACCGGCAGGGAGAAGGCCCGGCTAAAGTACAAGGGCGTAGGCTGGGAGGCTGGCCCTGATCCGCGGATGATCTAAGATGGCCGGAAGGAGTCTGCGCAACGCGATGAAGCATAGCTTCGGACTGATCGGTTCGATACTCCTTGCCGTCACGGTAAGTGTCGGCCAGGAAGACCCTCGCCGGCGATCCGATCCCACCGCCATCCAATCAAGCTGGGACGATCTCACCGACAACGTCGACACTCGGGAAGACTGGATCAAACATCGGGAAACGCTCGAGGAACGCTATCTCGATCTGCTCCGGGATCAGCACAAACCCGAACGGCCGCCCCTGGATCTCCAGGTCCACGAGACAGTTGCCGTGGCCAGCGCCTACCAGCGGCAACTGATCAGCTACAACGTGGAGCGGGACGAACGCGCCCACGCATATCTCGGGATCCCCCTGGGATTGGAAAGCGAAGCTCCAGCCATCGTCGCGATCCATGGCACCTATCTGCGCGGCAAGGAACGTGCCGCCGGATTGGTCGACAATCCGGACAAGGCCTTCCTGGATCATCTGTGCCGGCGCGGATACGTCGTCATTGCGCCGGACCACTTCGTGGCTGGCCACAGGATCCCGCCGGAAGGCGCGTACGAGACCAAACGCTTCTATCAAAAGCATCCGGAGTGGACGGCGGTCGGCAAGTTCACCTACGAACATTCGATCGCCATCGATGTGCTCGAGACATTGGAGCAAGTGGACCCGGACCATATCGGCGCTCTCGGGCATTCGCTCGGCGGGCATGGTTCGATGTTTCTCGCCGCATACGACGAACGGGTTAAGGCGGCCGCCGCGAATTGTCCTGGCTCGATGTTTCGCCAATCCTCCAGAGTGGAGCAATGGGCGCGCGACCACTGGTATTCTTACTTCAAGCATCTGCGGCCGGGCCTGCTCGCCGGCAAGCTGCCGCCGATCGACTTTCATGAAATCATCGCGCTGATAGCACCCCGTCCGTACCTCGAGATCAATGGCCTGAATGACGGCGACCCCCTGACCCAGCGCCAGCGCGTGCTCATGCTGTTGAAGGTCATGGATATATACGAGTTGCTGGGCGCGCCCCAAAACATGGCTTTCTCCTCACACGGTCGAGGACATTCTGTTCCCCATGAATCACGGCAGCTTATGTATGGCTGGATGGACGCTCACCTGAAGCCCCCGGCCACGACCGCCACCAGGCTCGTCGGCAAATTGGAATAGAGGCCGGTCAAGGTCTGCTACCAGGGGTTGGGCCGGCGCGCCAACCGAGGGTGAAACGGATGTTGACTGCCCATCGAAAACCCGGCCGCTGACCGCTGGAAACCTGAAGATTCGAGCGTGACGACTGTCAATCGGCGCCGGCAGGTTCCGGCTCCGGGTCATGGCCCTCCCCGCTCCGATCAATCGCCACGCGCGCCAGGATGGGTCCGAAGATCTCGGAAATCGTTACTGCCGCCAGAATCACGGTGGTCACTTCCGGGGCGATGTGAGGATAGCGCCGGTCCACGGCAATCGTCAGCCCGATAGCCAGACCCGCCTGTGACATCAGCGCCAGGCCCAGGAAGCGTTGTACCACCGGGTCAAGCCCCGCCTGCTTTGACCCATGCCGCGCTCCGGCGAATTTCCCGATGGCGCGTGCGACTACGTAAACCACGCCGAGCAGTCCCAGCGATTCCACGCGTCCCAGGTCAAGGTCAGCCCCGGCGATCACGAAGAAGATCGCATAGAATGGCGGATCGCTGCGGCTGATGGTCTGCAGCACCCGCCTTGTATGCGGCGACAGATTCGCCATCGTCGCGCCCACCGCCAGGCTCGCCACCAACGTCGAAAGATCCAGCACCATCGCCGCTCCGACGCACAACAGCACGCACCCGGTGAAGAGGATCAACACCTCGCCATGCTCCCGCACCGTCGTCGCCCAGCCGGCCAGCAGCAGCCCCACCAGAAATCCTAACGCCACCGAGCCCAACATGTGCCAGCCGAGCAGGTACAACGAGTTATAGAGCGTCTGGAGTATCTCGCCGCCGCTGGCCGCCATGCTGAGATCGATCACGGCACCGACAACGGCGAAGGTCACCAGGCAAATAAGATTATTGATTCCTATGACGCCGATCAGCGTGTCGGTCATCGGTCCGGCGGCATTTCGCTCCCGGATCACCATCAACGTGGACGCAGGGGCTGTGGCCATGGCGATCGCTCCGAGAACAAGCGCCACCTGCCAATTCTGGCCCAACAGCAGCATCGCACCACCCACCAGCAGAGCTGCGAGAAAGCTCTCCGCCGCTGTCACTCGAAGGACGGACCTGCCGGCCGACCTCACCCTCTGCATCTCGAAAATCGACCCGATCGAGAAGAGGATCAACCCCAATGCGACCTCGCTGAAGACTTCAAGCGTCGCCAGGTTCTCGTGGGAAACCCACCCCAGCCCCGAAGGACCCACGGCCACCCCGGCCAGGATATACCCCGTGACCTCCGGTACCCCGATGAACTTCACCAAGTGTCCGGCCGCCAGGGCGAACAGCAGGATCAGACCCAGAGAGGATAGCTCGTTCATCGTCCCAGGTAGGCGCCCAGCTTTCGCGAGCCCCGCTGGACAACGACGTAGACCGGTTGGTCCGCTTCTTCGTCCAGCACCTTGCGGGCGCTTTCCACGTTTCGAGGTTGCATCCCCCCGATTCGTAGCAGCCGGTCGCCCGGTTCGAGAGCGGCGCGCTCCGCCCTGCTCCCTGGAGCCACTTCTTCGATGACGTAGCCTTCGGCCGGCGCCCGCAGCACTATGCCCGGGCTGCCCGGGCCTGGATCCGGGAACTCTCCGCGGCTGACGGGCAGCGAGAGCCGAACCGTCTTCCCTAGCCTGTACACCCACAAATCGAACGTGGGGTAGGCCACCGGAAGCATGAGACGGGCCAGGTCGGCTTCTGTCCGAACCTCGCTGTGATCAAGGGCTTGAATGATGTCTCCCGGAAGCAGCCTGGCAATGTCGGCGGGCCAGCCGCTCCAGACCTCCGTCACCAGCAACCCCCGGTCGGTCCCGAAATACTCCTGCAGCTCCTCCGAGATCGGTTCCGCCCTTAATCCGTAGCGCCGCAAAAGCAAACCTTCGTCGCTGCGTGCAGCCGCCAGAATTCGACTGATGCCATCGGGAGTCACCGCCGCGAATCCACCGTCGCATCGCAGGATCACCGCCAGAAGCTGGCCTGAAAGGTCGAATAGACCGCCCCCCGCCGATGTTTCCCCCAGGGGCAGGCTTGTCTCGACAGTTTGCACGCGGAAGCCGCCGCATTGAGCAGCGACAATCCCC
>CAYLSS010000482.1:2271-4457 GCA_964385765.1 uncultured Solibacteraceae bacterium | reverse complement strand
GACCAGGAGGTGCGCATCCAGGCGGCGAATATGTGTTGCCGCCTGCGCGAAGGCGAGACAATCTGGACCGAGGCGTCGCACAAGTTCACCGTCGATGAGCTGCGCGGCATCGCCTGGCGGACCGGGTTCCGCCCCCTGGCCGAGTGGGTAGACGAGGAGTGGCCGTTCGCCGAAAGTCTTTGGCTTGTCAACGGTCCAACGACAGTTAAATGAGTGTCGCAGTCGAATTCCGGGAAGTGGACTACGAGATTGCCGGGCAGTCTGTTCTCAAGAATCTTGATTTCGAAGTGGAAGCCGGCGAAACGCTGGTCCTGCTGGGCCGCAGCGGATCAGGCAAGACGACCGCGATCAAGATGGTGAACCGGCTCCTGGAACCCTCGCGCGGCGAGGTGCGAGTGGATGGCCGCTCCACCCTGGAATGGGAACCGATCAAGTTGCGGCGGAGCATCGGCTACGTCATCCAGGACGTCGGGCTGTTTCCGCATGTGACCATTGAAAAGAATGTCGGTTTGGTGCCAACCCTCGAAGGGTGGGAGGCCGGGAAGATCGAAAAACGGGTGGAGGAGATGCTCGAGCTCGTCGGGCTCCCGGCAGAGGAATTCCGGCGCCGCTACCCGGACGAGCTCTCAGGCGGACAGCGCCAGCGGATCGGAGTGGCGCGCGCTCTGGCCGCGGATCCGGAACTGCTGCTATTCGACGAGCCTTTCGGGGCGCTGGACCCGGTAACTCGCCAGGAATTGCAATCGCAGTTCCTCGATTTGCGCCAGAAGATCGGCAAGACGGCGATCTTCGTCACCCACGATATCCATGAAGCCATGGCGATCGCCACGCGTATCGGGCTGCTGCACCATGGCCGGCTGGAGTTCATCGGATCATCAGAGGAGTTTCTGGACGCGGAGTCCGAGGAAGCCGAGGCGTTTCGCTCCTGTCTCAAGGTGGGGAGGAATAGCTGAGTGTCGGATCAATTGATTCAGGACATCCTGCGACTGAGCTGGGAACACATTATTCTCGTGGCGACTACCCTGGCCATCGCCGCGTCGATCGGAATTCCATTGGGAATTCTGGCGTCCCGGCATCCAATGTGGCGTCGCTGGTCGCTCGGATTTGCGAACATAGCCCAAACCATCCCCAGCCTGGCTATGTTCGGGTTCCTCATTCCAATCCCGGTGATCGGAGGCATCGGCCAGCAGACGGCGATCATCGCCCTGGTGCTGTACGCTGTATTGCCGATCCTCCGCAACACCACCGTGGGCATTTTGAACGTCGATCCGGCAGTGCGTGAATCGGCGGTCGCGATGGGAATGAGCTCGAACCAGTTATTGTGGAAGGTGGAGTTGCCGTTGGCGTTTCGCACGATCCTGGCCGGCGTGCGCGTGTCGACCGTCATCATCGTGGGTACGGCCACCATCGCCGCCGCAATCGGAGCCGGAGGCCTCGGCGTCTTCATCTTCCGCGGCATCGCGACAGTGAACACAGCCCAGATCCTGGCGGGAGCAATCCCAGCGGCAATACTGGCCCTTCTGGCCGATGGGGGACTCGGATGGCTCGAAAATGCACTATCGCCGCGTTCGTGATGATGGCGGCGCTGCTGTCTTCCTGCGCACCACGCGGCAAGACAGTGGTGGTCGGTTCGAAGAACTTCACCGAGCAGCTTGTGCTCGGCGAGGTGATGGCCCAGTTGATCGAGAATCGACTCGACGTCAACGTGGAGCGGCAGCTCAACCTGGGTGGCACCCTCCTGCTCCACCAGGCATTCGTGAACGGAGAGATCGACCTGTACGCGGAATACACAGGTACCGCCCTCATGGCGATCCTCAATCTGCCCCTGAGCTATGACCCGGACCAGGTGCGCAATACGGTAGAAAAGCAATACCAGGAGAAATTCCAGGCGGAGTGGCTGCCGCCCTTCGGATTCAACAATTCCTTCGTGATGGTGATTCCGGAAGATATTGCCAAAGAGCGTTCCATCCAGACAATCAGCGATGCCGCCGAGGCGGACTACCAGTGGAAGCTTGGCATCGGGTATGAATTCGAAGGCCGTCCCGACGGGATGCCGGCCCTCCAGGAAGCTTATGATCTTAGTTTCCAGGGTTCGCCGCAGATCATGGATCTCGGATTGATTTACCGTGCGCTCGAGCAGGGACAGGTCGATATGGTGGCGGCGAATGGAACAGACGGCATGCTGG
>CAYLSS010000482.1:0-2261 GCA_964385765.1 uncultured Solibacteraceae bacterium | reverse complement strand
CGAGGATATCTTTCCGCCCTATGAGGCGGCGCCGGTGGTCCGGCAAGCGGCGCTCGATGCAGTGCCCGGTTTGCGGGAAACTCTGGAAGAGCTTGCCGGAGCGATCGATGCCGAAACCATGCGGCGTCTCAACTACGAAGTGGACGGAAAACAACGTTCCGTCGCCAATGTCGCAGCGGACTTTCTGGCATCGCTCGAATCCGATGCTCAGGCGGGTTCCCAGTAGTTCTCTCTCCAGCTAGCTGAGCTTCGCCAGGGTCCAGAAGTGGCCCGTTTCATTCTCGATATATGGTTGGTCAGACAGGAGGTGAACGAGCTCAACGCGCCTCTCCCGCTGCAAAGCATCCACGCGCGACTGGAAATCCGTATTCTCGCAGTAGTCTCGCCGGGTGCTCAAGACAATAGCGCCGCCCGGTCGTGTGACGCGGGTCAGCTCGTTCAACCCGATGCTGGGCATCGGGCCTGCGAAAACCCCGCAACAGACCGTGACGTCGTACTGATTGTCATCAATGGACTTTACCCGTTTCGTCAGGTCGGCTTTAGGAATCAGACGCCGGTAGGCGCCGGTGCGGCGCGCTTCCATGATCATCTTCGTCGATAGATCGCAGCCGTCGATATTGCGGTAGCCGGCTCCGTGGAGGAGCTTGCCCATCAACCCTGTACCACTGCCCGCGTCGAGAATCTTGATCTCCTTGTTGGAGACGTCCACGCCGCCCTTCGTGTGGGGAACGCCTAGAAAACAGCGCATCAATGACGCCGGAGCGGAATACTTCTTTCGAGCGAGATCGGAGCTATAGTTCGCCGCCCATTCGTCATAGAAGTCCTCGAGTTGCTCGATATCGCCATCCCACTCGAGGATTTTCTTCAGGGAGTTGCTTTTTTGAACGTCCGGGCTCGGCGCCATCGCCATGCCTTCTGCTGAAGTTCGTCTTTCCATATGCTCCATATCCACCTCCCATCGAGCGCACTTTCGTCGGCGGTCTAATCTCCACCCGACCAGACAGAGTCGAGCATTTGCATGACTTTACCACGTGAAGATGCGATTCGGATCTAAACGGCTCGATGCCCCTTGCCACCTATGTCCGTCAGGGAGACTCTTTATCATCTCACTTGTTTCAGGCTACGAATCATGGTCGCTAAATGCAACAGTCGCGTCGGCGTTCGGCGTTGACGCATCATAATAACTGACATGAATGCCAGGCTGTCGGTGGTCCTCTGGATCGGACTGGTCGGATTCGTTGCCGGCATCTCTTTCTTCGTCTGGACGATCGTCTCCTCTTCCCGAATGAACGTCTGCATCGCCTGCAAGCGCTCGATCCACGCCGAAACCCGGACAATAGCGGAGGTCGACGGACTGCGAACGGTCCTCTGTTGTCCGACCTGCGCTCGGATGCTCCGCGACCACCGGGGCAACGACGTCACGGTCCAGGAAGTGACTGACCTCGAGACCGGGAAGATGATCCCGGCCCGTCAGGCATACGTGGTGGTGGGCAGCGAGGTGAATTATTGCATGCGCGAGGAAATGCGCCTCGACGAGCACAAGCAGCCGATCCCGAAGATCTTCGACCGCTGCGCTCCAAGCATGATCTCGTTCCTCCGCCTGGAGGATGCGCAGCGCTTCATCGCACAGAATGGCGGGAAGCTGATGCCGTCGGACTATGCGTTTGCCTTCGATCCGGACATGGAATCGGCGCTCGCCGGCCAGTGAGCAGCAGCTCGAAGCAGGCAGGGGAAACCGCTACCGGCGAAGGCCCCTCGCCCGCCAGAGGTAGAAGATCACCGGATAAATCGCCAGCTCCATGAATCCGGAGGTGACCACGCCGCCCACCATCGGTGTTGCGATGCGCTTCATCACGTCCGCCCCCGCTCCATGGCTCCATAGAATCGGGAGCAGACCCGCGACGATAACCGTAATGGTCATGACCTTGGGGCGGACCCGCTTCACGGCGCCTTCGTGGATTGCCTCCTTCAGGTCGGCTCGACTCCCGAGACGGCCCTCGCGTTTGAATCGTTCGTAGGCCTGATCCAGATAGAGCAGCATCACGACGCCGGTCTCGGCGTCCAATCCGGCCAGTGCGATGATCCCGACCCAGACGGCGATGCTCATGTTGTAGTCGAGCAGGTACAACAGCCAGATTGCGCCCACCAGCGAAAACGGCACCGCGAGAAAGACGATCGCGGTCTTTATCACCGACTTCGTATTCATGTAAATGATCACGAAAATCACAACCACCGTCAGCGGAATAATGAACAGGAGCCGC
>CAYLSS010000481.1:827-4466 GCA_964385765.1 uncultured Solibacteraceae bacterium | reverse complement strand
GAATGGATCCGTAGCCGCCTGCGCCAGGAGATCTTCAACCAGGCCCTCGGAGTCAAGAGCGGCGACAAAGTGGAGCTCGAACGCGACCCGCAAGTTCACAAAGCCATTGAGGTGCTCTCCGGATCTGAATAGTCGAAAGTAACCAGCCCGTCTGGATCGCGGCCGGGCAGGTGGTGTACAATAACGTAAAGTGGCTGGGGGCCGCCGGCCTCCAGGTGCGTTTCGTCTGAGACAGCCTCCCACGGCAGCAACCAGAACCAAAGGATTCCTTATGTACGCAGTAGTGGAAACAGGTGGAAAGCAGTACCGCGTCTCGCCGGGTGACTCCCTCGATGTCGAAACGCTCTCCGGCGATGTCGATTCGGAAATCGAACTCGGCCGGGTTCTCGCCATTGCCGACGACGACGGCAAGGTGCTGACCGGGGATGAATTGTCCGACGCCAAGGTGATCGCCACGATCGACAAGCATGATCGCGGCAAGAAGATCATCGTCTTTAAGTTCAAACGCAAGAAGCAGTACCGGCGCAAGATCGGACACCGGCAGAACTATACCCGGGTGAAGGTGAACCAGATCTTCCTCAACGGCGAAGCGCTCGCCGGCGAGGCCACGGCCGCCACGCAGCCCGAACCGGCCGAAACCAGCGCCCCGGCGGAGATTGAACCCACCGAAGCGGCGGAATAGGAGTACCATATGGCACATAAGAAAGGACTCGGCAGTTCCAAGAACGGGCGCGACTCGAATGCGCAGCGCCTCGGCATCAAGGCTTTTGGCGGTCAATTGGTAAGCGGCGGCTCTATCATCGTGCGCCAGCGCGGAACCAGGTACAAGCCGGGCAATAACGTGGGCCGCGGCAAGGACGACACGCTGTTTGCCAAGGTAACCGGCACGGTCCAGTTCCGCGACCGCGGGCGAATGGGTAAGTTCATCAGCATTCTTCCGCCGGAGGCCTAGTAGCCGCTGTCCATGACGCTCCTGCCCCGGCAGCGAGCATCAGCCCCTCTTCCTCTGTATCCTCTGTCGGATGCCCCTCGCGGCATACCCTCCGGACGGACCGGCATGCTCCTCGACGAAGTCACAATTCGGGTCAAGGCCGGTGACGGCGGAAATGGCTGTCTGGCTTTTCATCGCGAGAAGTACGTTCCCAAGGGCGGTCCAAGCGGCGGCGACGGCGGACATGGCGGGAACGTTGTCCTGGTCGCCTCCGAAAGCTACAATACCCTCCTCCACCTCAGCTATAACCCGGAACACAAGGCCGAGCGGGGTCGCCACGGCGAAGGCTCCAACCGAACCGGCCGGAGCGGCGCCGACAAGGAGGTGCCGGTCCCGGTCGGAACAATCGTCTACGACGCCGAAACGGGCGACCTCCTCAAGGATCTGGCCACTCCCGGACAGCGCTTCGTTGTCGCCGCCGGCGGCCGCGGCGGCCGCGGCAATGCCCGCTTCGCCACGTCGACTCACCAGACCCCGACCGAGCACGAGCCCGGCTTCCCCGGAGAGGAAAAGCGCCTCCGGCTCGAATTGAAGCTGCTGGCCGATGCCGGCCTGGTCGGCTTTCCGAACGCCGGCAAATCAACGCTCATTTCCCGGATCTCCGCCGCCCGGCCCAAGGTCGCCAGCTATCCCTTCACAACGCTTGAACCGCATCTCGGCGTGGTCGCCGTGGAAGATCAGCGCAGCTTCGTCGTCGCCGATATTCCGGGCATCATCGAGGGGGCTCACGAAGGGCACGGCCTGGGTGTCCGGTTTCTGAGACACATCGAGCGAACCCGCCTGCTGGTGCACCTGGTGGACGTCTCCGAAGAGAGCGGTCGCGAACCTGGAGAGGACTTCCACGTGATCCTTCAGGAACTCGCGGGCTACAGCGAGAAACTCGCCGGCAAACCGATGCTCGTGGTCGCCAGCAAGATTGACGTGGCGCAGGACTCTGCCCGCGTCGACTCAATTCGCTCGCTCGCCGTGGAACGCGGACTGCCCTTCTTCACGATCTCGAGCGTCACCGGACAAGGCATTCCGGAGCTCAAACGAGCGATGGCCGAACGGCTGCTTGCCGAGCCCGGCGCGGCGTAGCTTCCGAGCCGGAGCGGAAAATCAGACGTTTTCGCCCTCAGTCCGCTTTTTCGCGATCGCCTCCGCATGCCTGTGCACTTTCCCCATCGCCAGTGCGATGTCCTCCATGTCCGCCTCATCGCCAAGCATCACGGGTTGGGAGAGCCACATGGACTCCCGGCACACCTGGTCGTTCACCGGGCAGTTGTTCCGTTCCCGCCAGCCGGTGATCTCGCGCTCGGAGTAGACGGCCCGGAAGGTCCGGGACCCGAGTGTGTTCTCAAGGAACGGCTCCCTGTTCAGCGGACCGTAGCCGCTCGACAGCGGGATCCCTTCCGCCCGGACCGCTTCGATGAACCGCGCCCGCGGCATTCCGGCGAACGCGTCCGGATCGTACCGCATCATGAACATATGGTGAGCGTTGCGCGTGCAGTGGGCGTACGTCTTTACCGGGATCACGCCGGGAACCTCCGCCAGCAGCCGCCGCAGCGCCCTTGCGTTGTTCTCGCGCCGCCGGGCATTCTCTTCCATCCGTGTCATCTGCGCCATCAGCACGGATCCCTGGAACTCCGCGAGCCGGAGATTGACCCCGTTGCGGGCATCGGGACCAATGGAGCCTTCATTCGGCGGATTCCGATAGTGCGAATGGTAACCGTAGGCGTGACGGTATAGCTCGTCGTCGTTGGTCACAATGCCGCCCGCTTCGCCGCCCGGTACATTCTTGTACTTTTGAAAGCTGAAGCAGCCGAGATCGCCGAGCGTCGAAACCGGCTGGCCCTTCCATTCCGCCAGGTGCGCCTGACAGGCGTCTTCGACGATCGCGAGATCGTGCTTGCGGGCCACCGCGATGATCGTGTCCATATCAGCTACATTGCCGCCGATGTGCACGGGCAGGATGGCCCGTGTCCGACGCGTAATGCCCGCTTCGATCTTGCTCGCGTCGATCAGGTGGGTCTCCCGATCGGTGTCCACGAAGACCGGCAGGGCGTAGGTGGCGAGAATCGCGTTGATGGTCGCGATAAAGGTGTACGGTGTCACCAGAACCTCGTCCTTGGGGCCAACCTGAAGGGCGTTCAGCGACGCGATGAGCGCGCTCGTCCCGTTGGCGGTGGCGACACAGTGCCGCGCGCGCATCCGCTTGGCCCACGCCTGTTCGAAGTCGCGGACGTAATGGCCTTGGGCGCGCCACCATTTGCAGGCGCGCAGCGCGGCCAGGATGTTCCGCTCGTCCGCCGCCTCGACGCGCGGCCACGATGGGAAACCCTTTTCCCGAACCGGATCGCCGCCCAGCACCGCCGGCGTGTCGGTCGTCTTGCGGCCCGCCGCCGCGCGCAGAGCCATCGCCGAGCCGGCTCCTACAAACGTTCGTCGCAGGATCGAGTTCATCCTTCCTTCTCCTTGGGCCTATTATGCATGGCCGGTTCGCCGAAAAGAAGCCGTCACCTTTTTGCGCAGCGGCCCTGGCCCGTGAGAAATTGGATCTTCGGAGCCAATCGCATGATCATTGCCGATCTCAACGAAATCGAGGGCCGCACCTATCCGGCCCGCCGCCGGACCCAGAACCTCGTGGGCGGTCCCTCGCCGATCCAGTG
>CAYLSS010000481.1:0-817 GCA_964385765.1 uncultured Solibacteraceae bacterium | reverse complement strand
GTCACGCTCGAGCCCAAGGGCGGACAGGTGCCCTGGCACAACCAGGAGCAAGAGGAAGTCTACTTCATCGTCGAGGGAACCGGCGAGATGTGTCTCGGAGAGGAACGCCGCACAGTGACCGGCGGACAGATGGTGTTCATTCCCTCGGGCGTGTTCCACCAGCTCACCAACATCGGTGAGACGCCCCTGCGAATGATCTACTGCTACGGCCCCGCCGGCGACGTCGCGCACTGGAAGCAGGAATTGAGTGGAACGCTGCCGAAGGCTGGCGCGGACGCACCCCCGCTGCCTGAAGGCGCCCATCCGCAATGCACCACGAAGCCGCAAGAGTGACCTGTTATCTGGAACAACAATTATGAGTCTCACCACACACCGGGTCGGTATCATCATGAACGGCGTCACCGGACGCATGGGGACAAACCAGCACCTGATGCGGTCCCTTGTCGCCATCCGCCGGCAGGGCGGAGTCAAGATCAGCGCGGGCGAGGTGATTATCCCGGACCTTGTCCTGGTCGGGCGCAACCCCGTCAAGCTGGAACAACTAGTCGAAATGTCGGGGGCCGGGAAATCCACCACCAAGCTCGAAGAAGCCCTGGCCGATAGCGCCAACACGATCTACTTCGACGCCCAGACCACTTTGCGCCGCTATGACGATGTCAAGAAAGCCATCGAGGCGGGCAAGCACATCTACTGCGAGAAGCCGAGCGCGCATAGCGCCGTGGCCGCACTCGACCTTTACCGGTTGGCCGAAGCCGCCGGCGTCAAGCACGGCGTGGTGCAGGACAAGCTCTGGCTGCCCGGTCTGCTCAAGCTGAAG
>CAYLSS010000480.1:2159-4470 GCA_964385765.1 uncultured Solibacteraceae bacterium | reverse complement strand
CCTGCGCAGCTTCCTCGGAGGAGCGGATGACCCGGAAGTTTTGGACGAACCGGATGAGAGAGTAATCGCCATCGTCCGCGACGAGTTGCGCGAGATCATGGGGGTCACGGAAACACCGCTATTCAGTCGCATCAGCCGATGGCCCCGATCAATGGCCCAGTACACGGTTGACCACGAAGCTCGCGTGCGAGAGATCGAACAACTGGTCGCCGAGATCCCCGGACTGCATCTGGCCGGCAATGCGTATCACGGGATCGGCATTCCCGATTGCGTACGCATGGGTCGCGATGTCGCCGCTACAATCGGCGATCGAGCCACGTAGGCCCGACCAGCAAGCTTCAGTCCCTGATTTTGACCCTGATCCCTTGGGGATGAATGCTGATCTTTTCCACATCATGCTCCAGCTCGAATGGCTCGCCGATCCTGGCGTTGGGAAAGTCCCGCAGCACCACCTGCTCCACGAGAAAAGCGAGCGTGCGCCCCTTGAACGCTGTTTCGCCGATCTCGACTTCCTCGACGTCGATTGTGGCCTGACCGCCGCCGGAAGTGAGCAGGATGGTGGCAGCTACCGGGCTCGTCCCCTTCAGAAGCGAGCGGAGCAAGAAGTTCTGACGAAGGTTTTCGAGCTGTGATAGCCGGGAGAAGTCCACGACGCCGGACCATGTCCCCCGACCATCCCCAAGCACGACCTTCGGATTTGTGACGCCCTCGATCTGCTCCTCCCGGATCTCGCCCTCCACCAATGCGTTGACCTCCGCTACGCTCAGATAGATCGTTGACCCTCGTGAAGCCCGATCCTCCGCGATCAAATCGATCTTGCGCCGCGCCTCCTCGTACAGAGCATCAGAACCGAACAGCAAGGCAGGCGTCACACACAGCAGGACGAGAACAATGCGGCTCATAAAACGATTATAGGGGCTGCAGGTTATACATTATCGTTGTAAAATGTTTTAAATATTGGAGGTTTTGATGTTGCGTGTCATCCTCGTCATGCTTGCCGGCGCCGCAATGCTCTCGGCCCAGCCCAAATACGAAAGACGGTTGGGCAAGGCGGGAGACGTTCTGCAAAGAGTGCTCACCTCAAAGGAGGAGGGAATCCCGCAAGGCTTGCTGAATAAATCCGAGTGCGTTGTCGTCTTTCCGGGAGTGAAGAAGGGAGCCTTTATCTTCGGGGGGAAATATGGAAGAGGCTTTGCCAGTTGCCGAAATAAGAACGGGATCGGTTGGACGGCGCCGGCGTCCGTACGGATGGAAGGCTTCAATTTCGGGCTGCAGGCGGGCGGTACCGAGATCGACCTCGTGCTGCTGATCATGAACCAGCGCGGGATGGAGCGGCTGTTGACCAGTCAGTTCACCCTGGGCGGGGATGCAACGGCTGCCGCCGGCCCGGTGGGACGGAGCGTGACCGCCAAGACCGACGCACTCCTCACGGCCGAGATTCTCTCCTGGTCGCGGTCTCGGGGCGTTTTCGCCGGTGTCGCGCTGGACGGCGCCACCGTTCGCCAGGATCTCAGCGTGAATGAGAAGCTCTACGGAGGCCGGTACCGGAACAAGGACATCCTCGATGGGCGTTTGCCAACTCCGCCGGCAGCCGAGCCATTTCTCTCGGTGCTCAACAGGTATTCCGCCCGGAGCGGGCGAGAAGCCTCGTAGCCGCAACAACGTCCGAGCAGTGCTATCGGGTCCCACGGTTCAACTTCATGGTACGGTAAGGGATATTCCCTACCTCGGAGGAGATTCCTGCTATGAGACGTTTGTTGTTCTTTCTTGCTATCTGCGGTTTGCTTGCGACTGCTGCGGCGGCCCAGCCTACAATAGTCGGCGCTACCAACGCGGCGAGCTTTAAATCATCCGAACTGCCCAACAGCGGACTCGCCAGGGGAAGTGTCGCCACCTTTTTCCTTCAGGGACTTGTTTTCGACAACGTCGTGCTCCCCTCGGGCTTTCCTCTCGAAACCAATCTCGATGGAATCACGGTTACTGTCAGTTCCGGCGGTCAGCAATTCGATGCGATTCCGATCGTACTGGCGGCTAGCCAGGTGGCCGCGATCATTCTGTCAACGACGCCGCCAGGTCCCGCAACGGTGACGATCACGGACAACAACAGCGGCCAGAGCACGCCTCCTTTCTCGGTGGAAATCGTTAACAACGCGCCCGGAATCTTCGCGCTCAACCAGGGCGGTACCGGCCCCGGCGTCTTTACGAACCCGCTGAACAACAATTCCGTGAATCTGCTCACCGCCTCAGCGACCGCGGACGAGTCGGGCGGGGGCTTCGTCTCCGAAGAGCCTGGCGGGCTCGGGGGCGATTC
>CAYLSS010000480.1:0-2149 GCA_964385765.1 uncultured Solibacteraceae bacterium | reverse complement strand
CTCTGGGACATCTGGGTGACCGGTCTCGGACCGGTAACATTCGACGAAACCATGCGCCCGGTCGTGCAAGACCTTCGGGGCGACATCGACGTTCGTGTGTTCCTCGGCGGCCAGGAGGTCGAGGTGCTCTACGCCGGTCGGTCCGGTTGCTGCGGCGGTATCGACCAGATCCGGATCCGGATCCCATCGAACCTGATCGGCTGCTACGTGCCGGTTGTCATTCTGGTCAACGAGATTCCAAGCAACACATTGACCATCTCGATCGCCGAGGGCGGCGGCGTGTGCACCGATCCGAATGGCTTGACTGCCGATGACATCAGGGACGTTCAGGAGACCGGCGGGCTGCGGGTCGGTACCATTTCGCTGAGTCGCTCCAGTTTCCGGTTCCCCAATCCGCTAGGGGGTGGCACAATCGATCAGACCACCGACACCGGCAGTGCCACCTTCGAGCAATTCACTGCGACACAGTTACCCTCCGTGCAGAACTTCAGCGGCCTTTTCTCGCCCGGAGCCTGCGTCGTTTTCCAGTTTGTGGACTCCGAAAACGACGATGACACGCCGACGAATCCCGCTGAGCTCGACCCCGTACAGGGAGTGTTTCTCGATGCCGGCAATGCGATCAACATTCAGAACAGCAACGGCAACCGATCTCTCCCGCAGCGGTCTCGCGGACAGTATTTCGAAACACTCGGCCAGGAGGGCGGCTTCGGGCCCGGTGGCCAGCAGCCGCTTTACTTCGTGAGCGGGATCCACAACTTCGACAATGGCGCTGGCGGTCAGGATGTGGGGCCTTTCGACGATTCGGTCAATTTTCCCGCGCCTCTCGATTGGACCAACCGGGACCAGATTTCGAGCATCCCCGGTGGTCAGGGCCTGCTCATTGACTGGTCTGGAGGCGCCGGCTTTGTCGCCATCTTCGGTGCTTCGGTAGGTGACGATGATGACGATGACAGTATCGGTGCGGGATTCTTCTGCATCGAAGATGCTTCGGCCGGTCAGTTCTCAGTGCCCGCATGGGTGATCGACTCCCTGCCTCCAAGCGCTGTCGAAGAAGGTCTTGCCACGGGAATATTGGGCGTCTCGAACTCCACTGAGCCGGAACGCTTTGACGCACCGGGCCTGGACATCGGAATCATCTCCGCAGCCAGCACATCGCTGCAAAGCGTTGGTTATCACATCGAAGTTCCCGATCCGGGAGACGGGGATGACGATAATGGCGGAAACGGAGACTTCACCCTGACCAGCAGCTCTTTCCCTGATGGCGGTCCCATTCCGCTTCAGCATGCGGCAACTGCTTGTGGCGGCCAAAACATATCGCCGCAATTGTCTTGGGAATCGGCGCCAGCGGGAACCGAGAGCTTTTTTGTCATCATGGATGACCTCGACGCCGGCAACTTCATTCACTGGGCCGTCTGGGATATTCCCGCCAATGTCACCTCAATTGAAGAAGGTAACCCCCAAAGCCTCGGTACCGCAGGGGTCAATGACTTCGGTGCGAATGGTTATGGAGGTCCTTGCCCGCCCGCGGCCGATGGATCGCATACCTACCGCATACGGGTGTTTGCCATTCCGACCACATTGAACCTGCCGGCCAATACCGGTCCTTTTGTGATCCAGCAGCTCATCAACACGATTGGAGGGACACAGGCAACCTACACAGGCACCTTCGATTTCTAAATGAGTCCGCCCGTGTCGCAGAGGGGCGTCTCACTCTATCGTAGAGGTGAATAGTCGGTCGGCCGCAAGAACATGCGTTCGATGTTGTCGACCAGTTTGCCGTCGGCCTCGGATGCCTCCTTGGCATCCTGCCATTCAGGATCTTCGCGGAATGCTTTCCATGATGTCTCGGCTGCATCCGGACTCTTGTGGGCAACGAGGTAGACCAGGGTGTTGGTCGACTTCTCGGGGTCGACCGGCACCCAGTATCCGATATTCTCCATACCGTGCCGTTTGAAGATCTTCATTGTGTGGTCCCGAAAACGGGCGTGGAGGTCGTCCAGTTTCCCCGGGGCCGCAGTGTAGGTCCGGAGTTCGTAGACCCGGTCGGTCGCCAACACCGTGCCGGATGCCCCCGAGTGGAACCACTGTCCTGCGTAAAACGCCAGGCATAGCCCGGCGGCGTAAAGGAGGAGTCTTTTTGTCATAGCTC
>CAYLSS010000479.1:0-4472 GCA_964385765.1 uncultured Solibacteraceae bacterium | reverse complement strand
GTTCTGGAAGCTGCGGTAGTAATGGTCCATCACGTTGATCGGCATCTGCGAACTCGCCCACTCGAAGGGTTTGTTCAGCATCTTGGCGTGAATGTGCGGAGACTTGTGGCCCGTGAACCCGATGTAGCGAACCTTGCCGGCACGCTGCGCCTCGATGGCCACCCTCAATCCACCGCGCTCGAAGACCCAGTCCGGATCGTTGTCGTAGTTGATCTCATGGAACTGCCACAGGTCCAGGTAGTCAGTCTGCAGGCGCCGGAGGCTGTCTTCCAGGCATTGATTCGCGAACTTGTAGTCGCGGCCTGAATTCTTGGTCATGAGGAACACGCGCTTGCGATAAGGTCCCTTGAGCGCTTTTCCCATCAACTCTTCGGAGTAGCCGTCATGATAAACCCAGGCGTTGTCGAAGAAATTCACGCCGTTGTCGATCGCTTCGTGCATCATGCGGACCGCGCCGGCCTCGTCGCGCCGCCCGGCCGAGCCGATGTGAAAACCGCCCAGGCACAGGATGGAGACCTGCTCACCCGTGGCGCCGAATGTCCGCGTCGGGATGCCGCCGCCGGACTGCTGCGCCATTGCCTTGGCCGCGAGCGTCGCATACGCCGCCCCGCTGGCCGCCGATCGAAAGAAGTCTCGCCTTGAAGTCGCCATGGTCACTTAAGCAGTTTCGCTTGCCGGCCTGGTGCAGGCAGCGAACTGCCCCTCCTTAACGATAAAATCTATCGCAAACATGCGCACCTTTGTCATCTCGGCACTCTGGATGCTTGGGTTCCTGGGCTGCTTCGGCACCCCGGCTGCCGAATCCGCCGGGGCCCGCCCGAACATCGTTCTCATCATGGCCGACGACCTCGGCATGGAGACCATCGGCGCTTACGGCGGCGAGTCCTACCAGACACCCAACCTGGACCGCCTGGCGGCCGAGGGCATCCGCCTCACTCGCGCCTACTCGCAGCCCCTCTGCACGCCGACCCGCGTCCAGCTCATGACCGGCAAATACAACTGCCGAAACTGGAAGGCGTTCGGAATCCTGGACCCGGATGAACGCACCTTCGGCCATATGATGTCGGAGGCCGGCTACGCCACCTGCATCGCCGGCAAGTGGCAGCTCTATAGCTATAACCCCCCGGACTTCGAACCCGAGTGGCGCGGCAAGGGGATGCATCCGAAGGCCGCCGGCTTCGACGAATATCATCTCTGGCACGCCCTGCATACGGAAGACAAGGGCTCCCGCTACGCCGACCCCGTCATCCTCGAAAACGGAGAGCTTCGCAGCGATACCGCCGGCAAATATGGACCCGACTTCTACACGGAATACATCAATGACTTCATGGAGCGTCACGCCGAACAGCCCTTCTTCGTCTACTACCCGATGGCGCTCACCCACGGCCCCTTCAATCCAACCCCCCACTCGGAGACATGGAATACCGGCGACCGCCTGGAAAGCGACGAGAAGTATTTCGGCGACATGGTCGAGTACATGGACGTCGTAATCGGCCGCATCGTGAGTAAGCTTGCCGAGTTGAATCTCCGCGAACGCACCGTCGTGATGTTCTTCAGCGACAACGGCTCGCCCTGGACCGTCTACTCGCAGAGAAACGGACGCCGCGTGAAAGGCGGCAAGGGCGAGAGCAACGAGCGGGGCACGCGCGTCCCACTCATCGTGAATTGGCCGGGCGCCACCCCGGCAGGTGCCGTCCTCGATGACCTGATCGACTCCAGCGATTTCTACCCCACCATCGCCGAATTGGCCGGCATCGATCTTGCCGGCGAAGGCCTGATTGACGGCCGGAGCTTCGCCCCTCAACTCCGGGGTGAGCCAGGCAACCCGCGGGACTGGGTCTTTTTCCACCAGGATCCGCGGCCCGGTTGGTCAAAGAAAGGCCGGGGGCTCGACCGCTGGGCTGAAGAACGCCGTTACAAGCTCTTCGATGACGGGCGCTTCTTCACCGTCGCTGAGGTCGCTCTTGAAGAGACCGAAATTCCCCCGGACGAAATGACCGAAGAGATGAAAGCCGCACGCGATCGCTTGCAAAAGGTGCTCGACAGCTTCCCCAACCCAGGCCCCATGGTCCCGCCGGGGACCCCGGGATACTAACCATGGGCAGGGTCCGGCGCCGCCGCTTGCGTCCCGGCGTGAAAACACTCCCGCGCGCTGTCCCACACCTGGAGATGTCAGTGGTGAAGTTAGCCAGCAACTCGAGAATTGCGCCCCACAGTCTTACCCGGCTTCCGTATGATTGAAACCAGGAGTTTCGACCCATGAAAGCCAGTCGTCGCAAATTCGTTTCCACTACCGTTGGGGGAGGCCTGGCCTCGCTGTCCTTATTGTCCTCTTGCTCCGGCGGTTCGGCTAGCTCCGATTCGGCGCCCGGTCCAACCTCGCCGGCCCGGAATGACCGCTATGCCAAACTCGACGAGATAGTGCGACAACCCGTGCTGAAGAAGCAGTTCTTCGCCGAGCCGGTCATCATCGAAACGGTCGAATTGCTTCGTCTGGACGACCGCTTCCTGTGCCGGGTGCGTTCCCGTGACGGAGCCGAAGGCATCTCTGTCGCTCACAGCGGGATGCGTACGCTGTACCCCATTTTTCTCGAGAAGCTGCAGCCCTTCTTCATTGGAAAGGACGCCCGGGAGCTGGACCTGATCCTCGAGCGGGTTTACGTTTATGGCTTCAACTTCCGCTACAGCGGCATCACTCTCGGCCTGCCCCTCGCCACCATTGAGTTTGCCATTCTCGACATGCTGGGTCGTATCGCCAACAAGCCCGTCGGCGAGCTGATCGGAGAGATCCATAACCCCGAAGTCGGCGTCTACGTTGCTACGGAATGGCGCGAGAAGCCGGTGGAAGAATCGATAGAGCTGATTAAGAAAGCCGTTGCCGCTTATGACGCGAACGCTCTAAAAATCAAGATCGGCGGACTGATGTTCATGACCACCGACATGTACGCCGTCGGCCCTCCTGGACGCACCGAGGCGATCGTACCCCTGGTGCGCGAAACCTTCGGCGACGAGATGGCGCTTTACGCCGATGCGAACGGTTTTTATTCGGTCCCGGAAGCCATTCGCGTCGGCAGATTACTCGAACAGTATCGCTACAGATACTTCGAAGAGCCCGTGATGTTCGATCATCTCGAGGAGATCAAGCAGGTTGCCGACGCACTCACGCTTCCGGTTTCGAACGGCGAGCAGGACTACAGCTTCTATGGCTTCCGCTGGCTGATCGCCAACGACGGTATCGAAATTGTTCAACCGGATAACTACTACTTTGGCGGGCTCATTCGCTCGATGAAAGTGGCGCGCATGGCGGCTGCGTTCGGCAAGACCTGCGTTCCGCATATGTCCGGCGGCGGGCTGGGATATCTTTACAACATTCAGTTTGTATCCGCCGTTCCAAACGCCGGAGAACACCACGAATTCAAGGGATTGGAAACTCACGTCCAGTTCGAGTGCAAGACTTCCCCGCTCCAGGTGGTTAGTGGCAAGATGAAAGTCCCCACCGGGCCAGGATTCGGTGTAGATATTGATCCGGATTGGGTCGCGAAGCATCAGGTCGTAAGTATAGGTATTTGATGGGTCTCGCCATGTGAATGCGGTGGGTGAGTCAGGAAAAGCGTCACAGGTTACCAGGTTTGCCTGTGATGGAGCGGCGAAGAGCCGGCCGAGGCGCTGAGAGCGTCATGCGGGAAATCGAAGTCAAACTGGGCGGAAGCCAGCGCCGAAGCTAGCTTAGCTAGACTGGTGTTCGTGCGGATTGTGTTGGTTTGTTTACTCTTCGGGTTCCCCCTCCTGGGCCAATCCTTCTCGGAGCAGTTGTGGGAGCGAATCGAACCGATTTACGCTGAGACGCTGCGGCATCCATTCCTCGCCGGCCTGACGTCAGGCGAACTTCCCCGCGAGAAGTTCGAGTTCTACATCGAGCAGGACGCGCTATACCTGGGCGCCTTCTCTCGGGCCCTGTCGCTGCTGGCGGCCAAGGCGCCGCGCGAAGAATGGTCACTGCTGTTGAATCGCCACGCGGTGGAGGCACTGGAGGTCGAGCGGGCGCTCCACGAATCCATGCTCGGAGGCAGGCGGCCGGGTGAGATGGCCCCATCGACCCGCGCCTACACGAACCACCTGATCAGCACCGTCCTGCAGCGTCCCTTTGCCGAAGGACTGGCCGCGATGCTGCCGTGCTACTGGATCTACTGGGAGGTCGGCCGTGCACTCGAGCGGCAGGGCTCGGACAACGCGGACTACCAGCGCTGGATCGACCAATACTCGAGTGAGGCATACGAGACAACGGTCCGGCAGGTTCTGGCAATCATGGACACCGTCGCCGAAATCCTCAGCCCCGCGGCCGTTGAAGCGTGCCACCGTTGGTTCGAGATCTCGGCCCGTTATGAGTACATGTTCTGGGACATGGCCTGGAGGGAGGAACAGTGGCCGCCGACGAGGGTGGATCGATAGCGATTCCCTTCTCTGAGCCCGCC
>CAYLSS010000478.1:0-4472 GCA_964385765.1 uncultured Solibacteraceae bacterium | reverse complement strand
CGGCGTCGAGGTGGTGATCGACGAATCCCGGACAGCCGAGGCCGAGAAGATCAACGAGGCGTTCGTCCATTTCATGAGGACCGGCCTGCCGCTGGTCACGCTCAAGGCCGCCATGACGCTCGATGGGCGCATTGCAGCGCCGGAAGATAACTACGGCTGGATCACCAGCGAGCGGGCGCGGGCTCACGTCCAGGAAGTCCGTCATGCACACGACGCGATCCTCACCGGCATCGGAACACTGCTGACGGATGACTGCCGCCTCACTGATCGCACCGGCAAACCGCGTTCCCGGCCGCTGATGAGGCTGGTTCTCGATTCGCAGCTTCGCATTCCGGTCGACTCGCAAATGGTCCGTACCTGCCAGGATGACGTGACGGTGGTAACCACTTCGGCTTCCTCGACGGAACGACGTAAGAGGCTGGAGGATGCCGGCGTCCGCGTCATCACCGCCGACGGCCCCAAGGGACGAACCGATCCGCGCCAAACGCTCGAGTGGCTGGCGTCGGAACGCTATCTTTCGCTGATGATCGAGGCGGGCAGCAAGGTGAACTGGTCCTATCTCGCCGCTGGTGTCGTGGACAAGGTCTTTTTCTACTACGCCCCTAAAATCCTCGGCGGATTGAAGTCGCTACCAGTGGTCGGAGGAAAAGGGCGTCTCCGCCGGGCCGATGCACTGCTGTTTTGCAACGTCTCGGTAGAAGCGATCCCGCCGGACGAGTTCGCCGTGGAGGCGTATTATGTCAAAGACAGCTAAGCAGCGCACCGCGGAGAGCGGCCTTCAGCCCGCGCCCGGCACCGTTCTTAACTTACTATGTTCACCGGAATCATAGAGGAACTCGGAACCATCGAGACACTTGAAGCGCGGTCGGCCGGAGTCCGGCTCCGGGTGCGCTGCCGGAATGTCCTCGAAGACGCCGGGATCGGCGCCTCGATATCGGTGAATGGCGTCTGTCTCACAGCGGCCGAGCTTCGGAGCGACGCCTTTGCGGCCGACGTTTCGCCCGAAAGCCTCAAGCGCAGCAATCTGGGAGAGTTGCGGCCGGGGTCGCTGGTCAACCTCGAGCGGCCCCTGTCACCGCAGGGCCGCCTCGGCGGGCACATCGTCCAGGGACATGTGGATGCAACCGGCGAGGTTGTCTCGCTCGAGGAACTCGGCGACGGGAACTGGTGGCTGAAGGTCCGCTACCCCCCGTCAATCGATGCATATCTCGTGGAGAAAGGATCCATCGCCATTGACGGTATCAGCCTGACGATTGCCGGTATAGACGGCGAGACCATGTCCGTGACCGTGATCCCGCATACTTACGAGAACACGACCCTGCGGACCTCCGGGCCGGGCTCGTCCGTAAATCTCGAGACGGACATTATCGCCAAGCACGTCGCCAAGCTGCTCGGCAGGACAGGCCAGGGATCGGGTTTGACCGTCGAGAAACTCAAAAACATGGGCTATTGATGCTCTTCGCGGCTGGGCTCTCCCCTAACGGCTACTGTTTCAGTTCTTCGACAATCTCCCGGGCTGCCCTGCGCGCCTCTTCAACAGCGTCCCTTGGGAAGCTGATCGCCCCGACTCGCGGATGCCCGCCGCCGCCGTACCGCTCGCAAATGGCGGCGAGATTATGCTTCAGCTCCCGCTTCGCCCAGGGATTCGAACCGACGCTGACTTTGGTGCGGAAGCTCGAAATCAGCACAGACACCGTGTAAAGCGAGTCGGGAAACAGGTAGTAAGGAATAAACTTACTGTAACCTTGCAGCGGATAGCCGGACAGATCGAAATACACGACATCGCCGTGGTCGATGGTTTCGCGGCGAATGATCTCGATTGACTGCCGATGCTGTTCATACAGCGGTCCATAGATGGACTGAATCGACGGCTCCCGAATGATCTCCTCGAGCGAACGGTCGCGCATCCAGCGGATGATCTGCTGCACGGTTTCCGATTCGCCGACGCCTTCGATCACGAGCACGAGTTTGGTCGCCGCACTTCGCAGTTCGACAGGATCTTCGGCGCTTTCGTATTGCGCGCCGTCGACGATATCGGCCCACTTGACCAGATCCTCGAGATCCGGTTCGTCGTAGCCGAACTTTTCACACGCAATGGTGGCAATAAACTCAGTGCACGATTTAAAGTCAGGGTCCAGAAACTTGCGGCCTGACGTGTCGCGATGGAAGTGTTCTTCATCCTCGCGGTTTAGAAACGCGCTCTGGTGATGATCGAACCACCATGTGAGCTTCGGATTCGAAGAATACTTGAAGTCGACGATGGCATTGACGTCGCCGTCAAACAACGAGTCCTCGAAGATCTGCGAAGCTTTGTGCGCCATCCCGGTGAAGGCAAAGCGAGCGTCCGGGTAAAACTTCGTTTTGACGAACCGGGAGAAGAACGCCGCGGAGGCAGCACCGTCAAAACAATGATCGTGATAAAGGACTCGAACCAGCATCTGGGTTGCGCGATAAAACCCCTTAGCTTGCCTGAATCCCCGCTGAAATGCAAGCGGAGCAAATCCGGGCATGAGTTATGATCAGGGACAACCATGGTCACGCGACGCAGATTTCTTACCGCGACCGCAGGTGCGGTCGGATTCAACTACTGTTCCTCACCGTCCCGCTCGCGACGCCCGAATATCCTGTACGTGATGACCGACGACCAGGCGGTCGGCCAGATGTCCTGCGAAGGCGGCGCCATCATCCGGACGCCCAACATGGACCGTCTGGCCGGCGAGGGCGTCCGTTTCGACAACTGTTTCTGCAACAACTCTTTGTGCGCGCCGGGTCGGGCCACTGTGCTGAGCGGAGTCTACTCGCATATCAATGGAGTGCGCGGCAACTCCGAAGCCGCCGGCGCCGTCGAGCGCCTCGATCCCGCGCTGCCCACCTTCCCGCAAGTCCTGCAAGAGGCCGGATATCGGACCGCCATCGTCGGCAAGTGGCACCTGTCGCATGATCCGGAGGGGTTCGACTACTGGTGCGTGCTGCCCGGCCAGGGATTGTACTTCAACCCGGAATTCATTGAAATGGGCGCTCGTAGGAAGTTCAGTGGCTACTGTACCGACGTGACCACTGACCTCACGCTCGACTGGCTCAAAGAGCACGACTCCACCGATCCGTTCTGCCTCGTTTACCAGCACAAAGCACCGCATCGGCCCTTCACGCCAACCCCGCGACACGCCAACCTGCTCGACGGAGTCACGATTCCCAAACCTCCGACCTATAACGACGACTACGCCACCCGTCGCATCGCCAAAGAAGCCCGTGACATGAAATTCGAGATCTCTCTCGCGCGCGACTACGACGACCTGCCCCGCGACTCCTCACCCGCCGAACAGAAGGACTGGATTTTCCAGCGCTTCGTCGGCGACCACTACTCCGCCCTGTTCGGCGTAGACGAGAACCTGGGCCGCGTGCTCGACTACCTGGATGAATCCGGACTCGCCGACGATACGCTCGTCATGCACTCTTCCGACAACGGCTTCTTCCTCGGCGAGCACGGCTGGTATGACAAACGATTCATGTACGAGCCAGCCCTGCGCATCCCACTGTTGGTGCGCTACCCACGCCTGCCGGCTTCAGGGTTGGTCGACAGCCGCTTCACGTCTCAAATCGACTACGCACCCACGATCCTCGATTTCGCTGGCGTCTCCGTCCCGACCTCGATGCAGGGCCGCAGCCTCCGCCCGATTCTCGAAGGGAACCCGCCGGACGATTGGCGCACCTCCATTTACTACACCTATTGGGAAAATTCCTGGGAGTTGCGCAACGCCCGACGCGAGCAGATGTCGGACCCGTCGTTCCAGTACTTCACCGCCCACCGCGTCGGCCCCCATAGAGGGGTCCGGACGGACCGCTACAAGCTGATTCACTACCACTCCGAAGGCGACTATTGGGAGCTCTTCGATTTGGAGCAGGACCCCCACGAGGTGAATAACGTGTACGGCGAAACCGAATACGCCGATGTGCAGGAAGAGATGAAAGGAGAACTGGCCCGGCTGCGGGATCAGTATCGAGATGTCTAGCACCAGGATATCCACCGTGTACTCGTTGAGCCGCCGCGGTTTTCTCGCCAGCGCCACGGCGGCCGCCGCGTTCGCTCAGTCACCGCCAACCGTCGAAACACACCTGCACCTGTTTTCCGAGCGGCCCGACATATTCCCCTACCATCCCAACGCCACCTATCGTCCTGAACCAGCACCGCTCGACGACTATCTCGCCTTCGCTCCGCTGGCCGGCATCACCAACGTTGTCATCGTGCATCCGGAGCCTTACCAGGACGATCACTCCTACCTCGAGTACTGCTTCGAAAACGAACCCTCGGAGATGTTTTTCAAGGGGACTTGCCTGTTCGACCCGACCAGCGCCGAGACTCCTGATCGAATGGCGGCGTTGGTGGAGCGCAATCCCGACCGTATCATCGCCCTGCGGATCCACTGCAATCGCGAACGCGGCGAGGCGCCGACGACGAGCGGTCCTATTCGCGA